>CAZPWM010000009.1:0-54693 GCA_964590575.1 uncultured archaeon | reverse complement strand
AGAGCAGCCTTGGTTAAGGAAGCCGGGGTTGTATTTTCAGAGATTGATGCACGATATGATTTGTTTAGTAACTTATCTGATGACATTTTGATCAATACTATCAGACCAGAAGAAACATTCTCTGTGAGGACCATATCAGAGAATGAAAAGTTTTCAGTGAGTGAGCGGTTAGATTTTGAAACTAGTCTTGGTACACGTATCAAGCAGGTTGTTGGTGCAAAAGTAGATCTTGAGAACCCTCAAGTGCGTATCCTAGTTGTGTTTTCTCAAGAGAATATTCGCGTATGCAAATCTATTGCTTCAAAACTAAGACCAAAGCTGAGAGATAGAGAACCAGGACAAAAACCGTTCTTCCATCCTAGTATGATGAATGCCACTCTAGCCAGAGTGATGTGTAATCTTGCAGGAATCATGCCAGGTGAGATTGTACTTGATCCATTTTGTGGCGGGGGAGGTATTCTATGTGAAGCATCTCTTATTGGTGCGAGAATGATTGGTATTGATTTGAATTGGCGACTTTTAGTAGGAAGTAAGAGGAATCTGGCTTCAATGGGCAGCGATTATAGTGTCATTCAAGGAGATATCAGAAGTGTACCAGTTCATGGATGTGATTGC
This sequence comes from uncultured archaeon, assembly GCA_964590575.1. Classification (GTDB taxonomy): domain Archaea; phylum Asgardarchaeota; class Thorarchaeia; order Thorarchaeales; family Thorarchaeaceae; genus SMTZ1-45. Next base: position 54,078 of record CAZPWM010000009.1, on the reverse strand, counting down.
ATAGTGACCGATCCACCCTATGGAAGAGCAAGTTCAACTAGAGGTGCTCAGGCCATTGATCTTGTCAAATCCCTTTTTGAAAAAGCAGATTCAATCCTCCATCAGCGAAAAGGGTGTATATGTATCTGTGGAAGCAGTGAGATGAATATTCAAGATTTAGCTGAAAGTATGGGACTTGTGGTGAACCAAGTTCTTCAGATTAGAGTTCATAGTGGATTGATTAGGGAATTGCTTACGCTTGGTGTTTCCGGTTGATGATTTTCCCGTCTTTTGTGGGAGGGGTAAACCAGTTAACGAACTCTTCAAATTCAAGCTCGGAGTCAAAAGATAGCACAATTTCGATAGTACCCAAAGGTGGTAGTTCAAGATTATCATCAATTATTCGTAGTTTTTTAACAAAAGCTGCCTGTTTATCAAAGTAGATTTTTGTAGATGTGCCATTCCAGTTTGACTGTAATCGCTTCCGGGCTGCATCAATTATCCTTGTTTCATGAATGGTCTGACGCACGAGATTAATTGTATCTCGATTTGTATATGATGTAGAAATCTCTAAAATATCATCATTGGTAATAGCAGTAAAATCAGATCTGCCTAGAAGATTCTCAAGAGCTTTTCTGACCTTTTTGATATCTTCTGTTGGGTTCACGGGACATATGATGAAAATTTCCATCTCAAGTCAGCCTCTTCACTAATATCTTGGACTGTTCTTGGAGTTCAATGATTGTACCTTCATTTACTAGCATGATATCACTTAGTGCTATTACTCCTCCTAGACCGACTGAGATTTCTCGTATATCACGTTCTCTGAACACTTCCCAGCTTGGAGGTGCATCTTCACGATTGCGTTCCCGGAGACGTGCGTATCGCTTTTTCGGAGAAGTATGAACACAGACTATTATAACCGAATCAGCACAGTCATCGAACACATCGATTTCAGCGATGCTCCTACATCCTTCAATAACAACGATATCAGAATCAAGTCCTTGTAACTCATCCACACAGAATGATGCAACTGCTCCAGGACCACTCCTTTCTCGAAGTTCCAGCATGACTTTCTTGGTGTTCTCTGGATTTGGATTAAGACCACGTTTTCGGGTTTCTTCACGTATCACATCACCCATCACGATTACAGGAATGCCAACATCATGAAATGCTTGAGCAACTCCGCTCTTACCTGCGCCTGGCATACCAGTCACAATTACTAGTTTTATCTTTCCCACCTCAAACCTCTCTGATATTTGATGTAATTAAGAAACACCTCTGAATTAATGGATGATACTACATCTTCGTCTTGTGGTTGTCCTTTAAGAATTACCTTTGAACCATCTAAGCGTCATTGTAATATTGTTGATTTTACATATTTTGATACCTGAAGAGGTGTCAAGTGTGAGTAATATTGTCCGAGCTTTCTTAAGTATCAATATTGAAAATCAATCACTGTTATCTCAGATTCAAAACATACAGCAAAAGCTAGATCTAGCTGCAGCCAAGATGAAGATTGTCAAGAGAGAGAATATCCATTTTACCTTGCACTTCTTTGGAGATACTCCATTGGCACAATTGAATCAAATTCAGATGTGTTTTGAAGGAATTAAAATTGATCCCTTCGAAGTTGAAGTTGCAGGAGTCGGAGCATTTCCCAATAAACTGCATCCCAGAATAGTTTGGATTGGGGTCACCAATAATGCATCTAAGATACTCAATTTGAAGAATAAAATTGACTCATCATTGATAGAACTGGGTTATAAACCCGAGAAGAGAAAATATACTCCTCATGCGACCATAGCTAGGGTTCGTCAGGTCAATGATACGAAACGATTGGCAAACAATTTGGAAAGTCTAGCCAATGAGGTGATAGGAACTATGACTATCACGAAAATTAAGATGATGAAAAGTACCTTGACCCCCTCAGGTCCGAACTATGAAACACTATGGGAGGTAGGATAATCAGATTAATTGGAGAGAAATGGTGGGCCGGGGGAGACGTATTCCGACTGGGGGCATCCCAAGTCGTTTGAACTCCCGGTCTCTTGCATTCTGTGACTTGAGGCATGATTTCCTCAGTCGCCCCAAGCAAGAATCATACCAAGCTAGACTACCGACCCGAGCTGTAATGAGACTCGTAGTGTTCTCATGACTGCGGTTGTCGTGACTTGGACTGAAGATAAACATTACCACTCTTTGGTCGTCTGTCGAAGATATTTAGAACACGTGTTCTAATTTATGAAAAGGATTTGTCATAAAGATTCAGATTTATCTGTATCTTCGCTATTGTGATGTAGAGCATAGTTAAAACGGGAGAATATTGAGTATGGTCACCGATTTAGTTTACCACGACATCTTTGTTGAACATATGATGTCGCTTGGCCATCCCGAGAGTCCAGAACGGTTGAGAAGTGCAATGAGTTCGATCCGCGCAGCCGGTCTGTTAGATGATCAAAGGGTCAATCTTCTCACTCCAAAAAAGGCTCCATTGAGTGAAGTGTATCTGCTTCATGGAAAAGCGTACCTTGAGGGTGTGAGAGATAAATCCGAAAAAGGTGGCGGCATTTATACAATGGACACCTCTGTGAATCAATATACATATGATGCCGCTCTCTTGGCTGCAGGTGGGGGAATAGAAGCAGTTGATAGAGTCATGCAAGGAGATTCTGAAAATGCATTTATTTTGTGCAGACCTCCAGGACATCATGCTGAGTATGAGAAAGCATTTGGTTTTTGTTTCATTAATAATGTGGCAGTAGCAGCCAAGCACCTTCTGAAAAAACATGATGTTGAACGAGTAATGATTGTTGATTATGATGCACATCACGGAAATGGAACGCAACGTAGTTTTTACTCTTCTAAAGATGTGCTTTATGTGGGGCTTCATCAGGATGGAAGAACACTATTCCCGGGATCTGGATTTCCGAATGAGATTGGAACAGGTGAGGGAGAAGGTTATACAGTCAATCTGGCAATGTATCCAGGAGCTGGTGATTCTTCATATGATCTTGCCTTTTCACACGTGCTTGAGCCAATTGCTGAGTCATATGAGCCCGATTTCATACTTGTTTCAGTTGGTTATGATGGACATTTCAATGACCCGTTAACTGATTTGGGGATTAGTACATCAGGTTTCAAAATGATGAATTCTAGACTGAAAAGGATGGCTACTTCATGTGCTGATGGAAGAATTGTATGCTTTCTTGAAGGAGGGTACAATCTCGAAGTCATGGGTATGTGTTCATTGAATCTTCTTCAGGAGCTTGCAGGTATGCGTGTCACATCTTACGATGATAAATACGAAGAGAGCGATATCGCGAATCAGTACACAGAGAAGCTGATTGAGAAGGTAGTTACTGACTCCCCTTTATTATAGACACTTATGGGCCAAAATCTTCCAACAGAGTTTGTATTGAGTCAATGTCGTCATCATCTTCAATCAAATCTTCAGTTTCAGTGGTTGTTAGTTTTACATTAATGCCCAGCTGTTTCTTAATTGATTCCGCAATTGATGTGCCAATAGTTGGTATTCTTGCTAGTTCTTCTATGGGGACCTTGTATAGATCAGACAGGTTGACTAAATTATGACTTTGGAGCATTCTCCCTCTTACTCGTCCAACTCCTTTAAGACCAACAAGTTCCAGAATGTCTGAACGTACTCCATACCGAAGTCTTGACCTCAAATTATGGAGGAAAGGAACATGGCTAGTCGCATTGACTATTCTGGAAATCTCTGATGCCGTGTATGTCAACCATTCTGCAGACTGTACAAATCTATGGACATCACCCATACCAACATTGTATCTCTCGGTGATGTCTTTCTCAGTTTTCTCGGAAATCCAATCCTGTAGCAATGCTGCTGTCTTTATTTGAGCTAGAAAATCTGAGTAAGCACGAGGACTCTCTTCAATTGGTGGCTCAATCATGAGTTCGTGGAGATGATCATCTACTATAACTTCGTACTCTTCAACCTCTGATATTGTCACATATGAGAGTGGTTGATCTGGGGTATGGCAAATTAGATGCAGAATACCTAGGATGCTATGGCTATCTGTTTCAGATAGGACATCTCGAAATAGAATTGCAGTGTAAGGATCGATGTATAACTGAGATGTTCTCTTACCAAGAGGTGTGGCTGCGTAAGTTCCCTTTGAGCTTGTTTCTATAAGACTGCCTTCCTCAAGGAACCCTAGGGCTGATGAAACATGTTGATTAATTTCCCATTGATCAAATTGATGCGAGAAAAATGTTCCAGCAATTAGCGAATCTATCTCTTCGCGATTTCTTGTCAATTCAGCTGCAACGGATGCCAATAGATGAACACGAACTGCTTGTGGTGAAGCTAATTTGGAAGTGATTTCTTCAGGCTCCGATAGCGTATAGTTATCGATAAGGAAGTCATGTTCTGGCTCTGTTCGTGCTATTAGTACGGCTTCTCCGTAATCATCATATTTTGGTCTACCAGCTCGTCCAGCCATTTGTTTATACTCAAGAATTGGAATGGGATAACTACCTCGATCTGATTCGTAACGTCTGTAGTCGCGAATAATAACACGTCTAGATGGAAGGTTCACACCAGCGGCAAGAGTCGGTGTGGCAACAATCACCTTCAGTAGATCTGCCTTGAAATAGTCTTCAACAAGTGCACGTTCTTGGTTATCAAGACCTGCATGATGAAAGGCAATACCATTTGCTATCAGTCGTGCAAGTGTTTTAGAAGCCTCAGGTGCTGATGGTAACGCTCCGATTTTTGTAGCTCCTTTGGAGAGTTGACGCATTACCTCATCCGGGATATATCGACGTAGAAAAGGTGCTATTTTCTTAGCAACCGTAACAGTAGAACGACGGCTTGATACAAAAACAAGAACTTGGCCATCTTCATCAAGGGTATCACATACTACATCTGCTAATTCATCTCTCCGAGTCCTGTTGATTCTCCGATGAGTGCTTTTTCCATCCTTATAGAAGCTAATTTGTCCATCCAAATAGACACCTTCGCTAAGTGGTACAGGTCTCCAAGTGTCCTTCACAAGTTCAGCCCCAAGCCATTCAGCAATTTGGTTAGCATTTGAGATTGTAGCACTTAGTGCTACAATTTGAATGTCTTTTACGATTTGAGTGAGTTTTGCTAATACCATCTCAAGTGTAGGTCCTCTTTTCGAATCGTTAATGAGATGTACTTCATCAGCAATAATAATTCCAACATCATTGATCCATTCAGTTTTGTGACGCACTAATGAGTCAGCCCGTTCTGTTGTCACTATCACAATATCTGCATCATGTAGGTTTTTTCCAGGAGAATCATAGTCACCAACTGACATTGAAGTTGTAATGCCTAATGATTCGTATTTTTTAAATTCTGTATACTTCTCACGAGCTAACGATTTTAATGGAACGAGATAGAGTGCCTTACCACGTCCATCAAGAATTGATTTGAGCATACATATCTCTGCAACCAGTGTTTTGCCTGAGCTGGTGGGAACTGCAAGAACAAGGTTCTTTCCATTGAGAACACCCGTTTTGAAAGCACTGGCTTGAGGTGGAAAAAGCTTCAATATTCCTTGCGCTTGAAGATGTTTGATAATTCTCTTGTTGATGTCCAGCTCTTCGAGTTGAATATTTTTCCTCTCCATAGTATGCTGATGAACCGATTTGACTTAGCTCTGGGAATGTCTGATTTTGCCTTCACGTGGACTATATAGTATTCCTTCAGCTAATAGTTTCTCAATGACCTCTTCAGCACGTTCACGAGGAAGGCCCATTGAAACTGCTCTCTGAATCAATGCATCCTTATTCACCGTTGAGGTTCCTTCAGATTCCATGTCACGGATGGCTTTGATGATAATATCTGAGGAACTCCGTTGTGATGCGCTCATCTTAGAAACAAGGCGATCGATATCGATTTTCCCAGTAATCCTGTCAAAGGCTACCATACGAAGAGATTCCTCCATGAGTCGGACTGCAGCTTGAGCGTCTTCTTTGGTGACTTTGGATCGCAACGCCATTTTTGCTCGTGCCTCTGACAAGCGGACGAGTGATTCCAATTGGCGCGCTGTGATTGGAACTGGTGAAGCTCCACCCTCTGCGCTCTTTCGAAGGTCTACATAGAAATTCTCAATCACTTCCGCAGCCTCAGGTGTTAATTGTGGAATAACATAACGATTGGCATATCCAATGTATTTTTTCAGGAAATCTGGCGGGATGGTGGGTGTAGTAGTTTGACCTTGAGTTTTCTTCATCTGATGCATATTAAGTATGAATTGTGCAAGTTCACGGTCTTTTGTAGCCTCAGGTGTATCAACCAAGATCCAAATCAAATCGAATCTTGAAAGGATTGTGAAAGGGAGGCGGATATTGTCTTGAATGGAGAGTGATGATTCGTAACGACCTAGCGTGGGATTAGCAGCAGCAAGAATTGACGTCCTTGCATTTAGCGTTGCTACGATTCCGGCTTTTGCGATACTGACTGTATGTTGTTCCATGGCTTCATGTATAGCAGTTCGGTCGTTGGGATCCATCTTGTCAAATTCATCAATACATGCAATTCCTTGATCAGACAATACTAATGCTCCAGCTTCCAGCGTCATTGCTCCAGATTCTGTATCATGAATAACAGCTGCTGTGAGTCCAGCTGCTGTGGTCCCCTTACCAGATGTGTAAAGTCCTCTTGCAGCTAAGCCGGAAACAAATTTGAGAATCTGACTTTTTCCTGTTCCAGGGTCTCCAATCATCAATATGTTGGATTTCCCTCTAAGACGTGTTCCATCGGGTAATGACTTTCCGACACCACCGAAAAGAAGGAGTGCAATGGATTCTTTGATTTGTTCATGACCCTGTATAGAGGGTGCTATTGATGCATAAATCCTCTCGTGAACATACTGGTCTTCAGCTAGATCCTTTATTCGTTTCTCGTCTTCTTCAGATATCTCAAGTTGTTCATACTCTTTCTCAGATACTTCTACGCCGTTTGCTTCAATGAACACATTGAATGTCGCAAGCTTTCCACCCCTTCGTGAAAAATCGGGAGACGTTTGGAGTGTTCCAGTTACCTTGACTAATTCACCGGGTCTAGATATATCAACAATGTCACCTTCTAAAATTACATCAACAGAACGAGGCATCTGACCTGGGGGAAGTTCCTCAGGTGATTCCTGGATTCTCACTTTTTGCCAGTCTTTGAAGTAGGATTTTTGCGGAATTAAGCGCATGGGTGTTTTCTTTGTACAAACTGGACACAAAGCAGGTTCTGTATATCTTCCTTCTTCTTGGGGTTGAGGAATTTCTGTTTGACAAATCCTGCAGAGAAACATAGCTTGGACTAGAAGTGGTTTGACCACACTAGCCCTCATCATGATTCCACTGATGTGTATTAGCTTCCCAATATGACGTGCTCGAAGAGCACGTAATGCGATATGATCGGGATAATTAACAAAACGTGTTTTCATGAAACTAACATCAAGACTGTTAATGTAGTCCGGATCTTCAACACGAAGTACCGAAATCAGTGCATTATCGGCCATCTCCAAGAACTTCTGAGGATCTTCTGCTGCTAATGCCATGAATACATTATCGAAGCTTGTCAAGTCTTGAAAGTCGACAGTGAGTGATATTTCATCATTAATTGACATTTGTTGAATTCGTGACCAATAAATCAGAGTTCCCTGCTCATCTTTGTATGTTCTTAGGAACTCCTCGAATCTTTCCTGTTCGTCATAACTAGACATCTTTGCCAGCCTCGATACTGTTCATTTTCTTGGAGCCCCTATCGTATTTCGATATTCGACTCTTTGTTCTTCTTGATTTGTATTTAAGAGCACTAATACTCATTGCTTATTCCATGATGTTTTGGCGCCATCCAGAGAGGAGATTTATTAGCTCTTCACAAAGCCAACGCTCTTCATAAGCCATCTGTTTTTTCTTTTCTTGATAGGCACCAGATTTGGCAACCCGAAGTATCTTTGATAATCGAGTTTCAACCAAAAATGGAAGTATGCGTTGTAGTTTTTCAATCTCGTCATATTTTCGGGGATCTATTGAAGTTCTATCACTTTGTAGTCGAAGTACTTTCCTACTGAGTGCAGTATAGAGAGATGGTTGAAATGTTTGTAGTTTGTGAGGCTGTTTCTCTTCTGCTCGATAAAGATTCTGTAGTCGTCTTAGTGAATCGTATGCATCTTCAGGCACAATATCCACTATGTCATGCTTCAGTAACTGTTCTACTATCCAATTAGGAAAACCAGCCTGATCATCCTTCTTGAAAGGACCCAGTTTATTCCCATTCACAGTTATCTCAGTCATTGGTTTTTGAAAAATGCATTCTCGAGTTTCATTGAGAAAAAGCATCTCAAAACGATTCATCTCATCTTTTGCATCACTACACAGCTTCATGAAATCCCACACTTCAATCTGGATTAATTGAGATAAAGCCCTTGCTCTATGATAACGAGCCAGAGTGATTAATCCTGTGTTTCATCCACGCAACAAAATACTATTGTCAGAGAATCTTTTAAGGAGTCAAGAAAGATTCGTAGTAGAACTGGCTGAAGTAGAAGACTATTACATCTTTAATATTGGATGGGACTACAAATGGATTTGGACTTGTGGACTGAAAAATATCGACCTCCAACCTTAGGTGAGATTATTGGTCAAGAATCAGTGATTGAGAGCCTTAAGAAGTTTGTAGAGATTGGGGCTGTCCCTCATTGTTTATTTTCGGGACCACCAGGGACTAGTAAAACTACTGCAGCAACAGCCATGGCTAGAGACCTCTTTGGTGATTCATTCGGACGAAACTTCATGGAACTAAATGCTAGTGATGAAAGAGGAATCGACGTTGTGAGAAATCAAATTAAGAACTTTGCAAGGACTATGCCATCGGGTAGCGCACCTTTTAAGATACTTGTTCTCGATGAAGCCGATCATCTTACAGCAGATGCTCAGCATGCATTACGACGCACTATGGAATCATATGCAGCTTCTTGCAGGATGATATTGATTTGTAATTATTCCAGTAGAATTATTCCACCTGTTCAGTCAAGATGTGCGATTTTCCGCTTTTCACGGCTTGGTGATGATCATATCATGAGCAGACTCAAGTATATTGCCAAGAAAGAAGGTGTAGTCCTTCTAGCCGCAGGAATTGAAGCAATTCTGTATTTGGCAGAAGGTGATATGAGAGCCGCTATCAACTTACTTCAAGCAACATCATCTACAGGTCAGAAGATAAGTGATGAGATTGTTTACTCAATCTCAGGAAGAGCTAACCCAGGAATTGTACGGAAAATGCTTGTTGATGCTCAAGAAGGAAAATACATCGAAGCACTTGATAGTCTCAGAAATCTAATCTATCAGCAAGGCGTTTCACCTGTGGATTTGGTGAAGCAAATACATCGTGAGATTGAAAATCTTGGGTTCAATAATCAAAAACGAATGGATATACTAAGTCATACTGCAGAAATTGAATTCCGTGTGGGTGAGGGGGCCAATGGAGAGATTCAGCTTTCATCACTTTTGGCACGTTTAGAATCTGGTAGTGATTCCAAATGAATAATGAAAGTCTGCCTTGGCCAGAGAAACATCGTCCAAGGAAGCTGGATGGACTTGTTGGGAACCGTGAAACTATTAGGACACTCAGGAGTTGGGTTGAATCGTGGATATCAAGCATACCAGTGAATAGAGCAGCTCTTCTTGTTGGACCACCAGGAACAGGAAAAACTGCTTCAGTCGGGGCTTTGGCGAATGAGTTTAACATGGAACTTGTTGAATTTAATTCAAGCGACAAAAGAAACAAAGATAGTATAGAAACACTAGTTTGGAGAGCCTCATCACAACAAACCCTTGACGGTCGACCTAGGCTTATCTTACTAGATGAAGTGGATGGTCTCTCAGGAAGCAGCGATAGGGGTGGTGTTGGTGCAATCTTGAAGATAATCAAAGATGCAGTACATCCGATTGAGATGACTGCAAATGATCCAGATAGTCCTCGTCTCAAGGACTTGATGAAGGTGTGTCAAGTCTTTAATTTTGAACTTATCGAGAACAATGAAATCGAGAAAATATTGAAACATATTATGTCCGAAAATAATGCGGATGTTTCCCAAGATGTTCTTGATGAAATTATCGAAGGTTCAGGAGGAGATCTTCGTGCAGCAATTTCGGATTTGGAGTCTCATGTAAGAAGTGGTTCAGCATTTTTAGTGGTTGAACCAGCTATCAGAGACGCGAAAAGAGGGATGGAAGAAACTCTACGACTTTTGTTTGCTTCAGTTGACACTAAAATGGCTAGAAAAGCGTTATCAGAATCTGATCAAAATCATGATTCATTGGTCTTATGGCTAGAAGAAAATCTTCATCTTCATCTTGTGACGCCTAAAGAACTGAATGAGGGGCTTGAGCAGCTTTCTCAAGCAGATATAGCACTCGGAAGAATCATGAGGAATCAGAATTGGAAGCTTCTTGCATATGTTTATGATTTCTTATCTATCGGAGTGGCGATGAGTCGGTCTGAAACTCCTTTTCGACGTGTCAAGTACTCGCAACCTTCTTGGCCCCTTTTGGTTTGGCAGGGTAACAAAAAACGGGACAAACAATCTGAAATTCTGACATCTTTGTCATCATTAACACAGGTATCACAGAGAAGAGTTCGACAGACTCACCTTGATACGATATATGAGATTATCAAAGTTAATTCTAAGAGTCTGAGCGATTTCGCAACTTGGTTGAATGTTGAGAAGTCATCCTTGATTCAGAAAAGTAATCGATGACGTTTCTTACAGTTCTTATTGAACGTCTATATTGTTCAAGCTGATCACTCAACTGCTTCCGAATCATTCGGATAGCATATTTACTAGTTTCCATCTTGATTGGAACAATCGTTTCCATAAGGACCAGATTTTCTGGAGGTGCGGGTTGAATACCACTTGCAAGGAATTTTTGTCCTGTAAGAATATCATTGATATCTTCTAGGTTGATTCTTTCAGTTCCAATTTCTGTGAGTAAGGCGACTATTTTACGCACAAGTTTCCAGAGGAATCGAGTTCCAATAATATCCAAGAAGTATGTACCGTTGTAGTCATGAATGGATATATTCAAAATTGTTGTGATAGTATTTCGACCAGCATCAGGTTTTGCTAGTTGACTAAAATCGTTAGACCCAATCAAAAGAACCGCTGCTTTTTTGGTAACTTCGAGATTATAATTAGTCCAAGATTCGTCAAGATAATATCGGTAATGCCGCATTAATACATCATAGCGAGGGGCAAAATTAGAAGGGGCTTCTGCAGATGCCCATAATATGATATCCTCTGGAAGATGACGGTTAATTTTATCGATATTGAACTGTTCTTCTGTAGCAATCATGACTAATTGTCCAATACTATGAACGCCTCTGTCAGTTCTGCCAGATAGTTGAACTGTTTGAGTGGAATGGTGTTCTCCACTCCAGTTTGTAAGAGCTTCAATAAGTTCCCCCTGAATAGTAACAAAATCTGGTTGATATTGAGAACCGTAGTAACGACCACCAAGATAGAACAGACGAGACAGATAATTCGACATGCCATGAAAACCTCATCATGACTCCCAGAGATTGAACAAACTCCTTAGTGAACGTGCTCTAAGGTCTTCGATTTTGTATCGGTAGATTTTGGTTCTTGTTGTCCCATATGTTTTCTCTTCTATTAATCCAGATTTTATCAAAACCTTAAGGTGTGATTTTGTTGAACTGTGATTGAGGCCCACTCTTCTACAGAGCTCTGAGATAGGTAGCTCGTTGGACTTGGAAATAGCTAGCTCTTTCAGGATTTTAATTCTACCTCGTGATGAGAATATATCTTCAATTGCAACTCTGGATAAACTTTCAGCTTCCATTTATTTTCTCATAGCCTCCTTGGTTGTTTCAAGCAACCCTGAAAGAAATTGTTCTAACATCTCAGCTGGAACATCAGAGAATCCAATAAGAGTAGTTTGACCTCTCTGGCCTGTGCCTGATTTCTTTGTATCTATTATCCCGTGAGAATTAAGATCTTGGACCCATTCCCAAATCTGAGTATGTGCTCGTGGTTCTTCATAGTATTCCTCACATATCGAGCGATACATGTCTTCAACTTCACCTATTGTGACGTAAGCGCTACGAATCTCCTTAAGTTGTCTTGCTGCGGCTAATAATAGAAGTTTATGTTGAATAGGTAGTGTAGTAAAAATCTCTTTTCTAAGCTCAGGATGGGTGTCGGCTTTGGCACGACGAGCATAATCAGGTATTACGATATCAGCTTGATCACTATCGGCACTTTTACCAGCACGCCAGAGAAGCTCAATTGCATATCGTGCATCACCATGTTCAGAAGCAATGTCACAGATGACTTGGATTGTTTCGTCCATGACTGTATTTTTATTAAAAGCCATTTCTACACGGTCTCGGAGTATGTCATAAAGTGCATCACGATTGTACTTAAAAAAACGAAGAACATTGCGTTGGAGTGTACTGCGTGTACTAGAATCAAGAATATCATCATCAAGAGGAATTTTACGGCCAATTCCTATGATTGAAAGACGCTGTGTAGCATTCAGTCTGTCATCCATAAGTCTTGTGAGATCATAGAGAATGTCAGCACCTTTCTGTCTGATGAAATAGTCAAGCTCATCGAGAATCAGTAAAAGATATCGGTCCTCTTCATCTAGGACCTCAACCAGCATTTGTAGTAATTCGTCAGGAGAATGTCCACGTCTGGGAAATTTAGGTATGAATTCTCTTAATACTCGAAGAAAAATCAAGTATGCTGTCTTGTTAACACGACAGTTAATATGAATGCTATGAAGTCTAATGTTCCTTCTTTTTCCAGCTAGAATCATTTGTTCTGAGAATCGTTTAGCTACAGCTGTCTTTCCTGTCCCTACTGGTCCCTCAATGATGAACCTGTGGCTTGTTCGACCTGGTGAGCTGATTAGGGTCTTAAAACTTTGAACAAGTGTTCTTATCTCAGATTGACGATGCGGAAGACTTTCTGGAACGTAGTCTATAGATAGGAACTGTTCTGATTTGAACACACTACGTCTACTGAGTTCATCTTCAACATAGTCGTGAGGCATAACAATCCAAAAGCAATGCTATTGAAGCAACTTAAAAGCATTTGCTAAATGTACGATTAAACGGACAATTAAAGAGGAGGTTGCCGAAAGTATTGGCGAGCTCCTAACTCAAGATCCATATCATCGTCATTTCTGACTCATAGGGGTCATAGAAATCATCGCTCGCCATGGGCATATGTGTTTATCTTCCCTTAAACCTGACGAAAAGCAATGGTGCGACCGCCGGGATTTGAACCCGGGTCACAGGCTTGGGAAGCCTGCATCATAACCCCTAGACAACGGTCGCAATCTCAGAACACGATTGCATCTGGTCGTGATTTAAGATTATTGATATTGTGAGCCCTAGAAGATAGGTTAGTAAGAGGTTTCCGTCCTAACCAGACTAGACCACCGTTGTTTTGCGACTCACCTAATAATATTTGATAAAAAATTATCAGCATTCTAGAACTGTCGTAAGAGTATGCTTATCTTGACCATAGTCACCAACGCCAACTTGGAGTTTTAGTTATGTCCGTCAATAATGAAACTGTTGAGTTCTGGCAGGGAAACCAAGCGTGTGCAGAAGCTGCGATTGCTGCAGGTTGTAGATTCTTTGCAGGTTATCCCATCACACCAGCTTCTGAAATTGCGGAAATCATGTCAGTCAAACTTCCAAAAACTGGAGGAGTATATCTTCAGATGGAAGATGAGATTGCTGCTATCTCTGCTGTTATTGGTAGTTCGTGGGGAGGTACTTTGTCAATGACAGCAACTTCAGGGCCTGGATTTAGTCTAATGCAAGAAAATATTGGATACGCCATTATGACGGAAACTCCTTGTGTCATTGTGAATGTTCAACGGGCAGGACCGAGTACTGGACAGGCTACAAAGGCAGCTCAGGGAGATTTTATGCAGACAAGATGGGGAACACATGGAGACCATGAGAGTATTGTGTTTGCACCTAATTCAGCTCAAGAAACCTATGAACTAACGTTGAAATCATTCATAATTTCTGAAATGCTAAGACATCCTGTAATTCTATTGTCAGATGAAATTGTAGCGCATTCACGGGAAAGGGTGGTTGTTGATAGAAGTAAAGATGTTTCAGTGAAAAGACGATTCATAGAAAGGGGTGATGCTCCATATGGAAAAGTAGATGCTCATGGGCATGCACTGATGCCAAGATTCGGTGATGGACATGATTTACTCATAACAGGATCCACTCATAATGAGTTTGGATTTCGAAAAACTGCAGACCCGGAAATCCATGATAAACTAGTTCGTAGATTATCTACCAAAGTTCTGGATGCGCATGATTTAGTTAAAGACTACACAATTTCAGGTCCTGATACAGCTGCATGGGGTGTTGTTTCATTTGGTTCAACATCTAGGTCAGTAGAGGAACTACATGCAATTGCATCAGAACCAAAAATTCGATCTTTGAGGTTGAGAACTCTATGGCCTTTCCCTGATGAAGCAATAAGGGAATTTGCTAAATCAGTTGATAGGCTGTTGGTTCCTGAGCTCAACCTTGGTCAATTATCAAGAGAAGTTAGCCGGGCTGTGGGTGGGATAGTAGATGTTGTTTCTTTGAACAAGATTGGTGGAGGTCTCATGATTGAACCGGATGAGATTCTTGGTGTAGTTAAGAAGTCTTGAGGAAATTCGATTACTGGAATGTTATAGCTCAACTCACTATCACTTGTTGTTATTACGATAGTGATGTTCGTTGGCATCCAAACTTTGACTGTCATTGAGTAGTTAATTGACTTGAAGTATTGACTACTGATTGCAAAAGTAAAATTATGAAAGCCTGGAACTATCCACATAGGAAGAGAAACGGTTTGAGTTATGCTTGAATTGACATGACCAGTGAAAGCAAAAGGAATAGTTCCATTATCACAGAGTATAGATATATCAACCCAAGAAACTGATTGATTGTTATCATCTAGAAGTTCCAGATTAAATTCCAAGGTTTCACCATAATATGCTAATGCGTTGACTGAGATATTGTCTACTGTTCCGATAACAATCAAATTGATTTGTGGCGCAGCTAAGAATTGATAATATTCGCTTACAGGAGATACGTTGATAGTGTGTTGCCCTACAGAGATATCGTGTAAAATTGGAATCAGAATAGAACTGGATGCATTAGACTGAAAATCAGATGTTTGTGAGAACTGTATTGTTTCACCAGTGAATTGTAGTTGTATTGATTGATTCCAGTTAAGATTGGATTCAATAAGAAATTCTATTGTCGCGGTATCCCCTCTTGTCACATTCCAATATTGTTGGATTGTTGAGAATTGTAATGAATTAGCTAATACATTCACTGTAGTTGATATGTTCATGGTTTGGAATTGGGGATTCGTTGCAGTGAGATTGATTTGATAAAAGCCTGGGCTAGTATTAAAAGGAATGAGGTTGGAGTATTGTCCATTCCCAAGATTTGACAATATTCCTGAACCAAAGATTGTTGTCCACTGGATTATACTATCATCTATTGGACTTGAGTGTAGATCGGTGTGTTCTACTATGATTTCAGCCTGTTCGAAATAACTCTCATCAGGCGATTGACAATATACTGACTCAGGTGATGAAACAATAGTCAAGTTTGACAGAGCAGGTAGAACGGAAACTTGAAATGAATCTGTAAAAGCGAGAAAATCTTCTGTCCCATCACTAGAAATTGTTAAGTTATAAAAACCAGGTGGTCCAAATGAGTCACTCCAGTTAAAATCTATAATTCCTTCTGATGTTGTTGTTGTGTTCGAATGAAACACTGTTTGAAAATCTGAGTTCTCCACGTGGATAGTGACTAAAGCGTCTGGATAACCAATATTATTGTTATGGATACTAGCAATCTTGAGTGAGAGTGAAGTGTTCAATACATAATGCACTGAAAGAGAGGATAATGGAATCGTTGTAAGATGGCCTCTGTTGATTGTTATTTCGATGTTATCGCCAGCGCTTTGAGACACTGTGTCAAAAATTTCCACAGTGAAAAGAACAAAAGATTGTACTCCAGTTATGTTAGGAGAAGTATGCTCTGGCAAAATTGTGTATGATGAGTGAAGATAACAAACTAAAGGAGAAGGCGAAATGAAATATTCGTCTGCAAAAGAGGGTCCAAGATCAGTTACTACAGCAAATGAAACGTAGCACCATCCCTCAGCACTGAAATCTGCAATAAGCTTTGCAACCATGTCGATTGTTTCTCCAACTTCATATACTAACTTGTCTGTTTCAAAGTATTGAAAATCAAAATAGAATGCTGAAACTGGAATCGCAAGACATGTAATGAGGAGAAGAGAAACAGGGAAAATTGCTATTGCTTTTCGTTTCACCTAACTACACCATAAAATTGTCATTATCTTTCTTAAAAAACAGCACAGGGATTCAACGACAGGTTTAATTCGTAATACCCTGCCGTCTGCCATAGATTCTTGTGAATAAAGGTGTATCATCAATGGTAATTCGGCTCACAAATGCTGTTATTGACTCTGTTGAAGAAACTGAAACTAGAAGATTGAAGTTGCTGAAAGTGTCTTCGAAAAGTAATGGTGCTACACTTTCATTGGAACTACCTGATGCATTATGTGACACATTGAACACCAATGACTCAATCACTGTGGTTATTGATTCTAAGCCAATTACAAAAGGTGAACAAGCAAAGCTCTACGTTGAGAGTAGTGTCTTCAAGAAACTAGAGAGAAATGGTCTAGAGGTGATTGGATCGGTAGGCGGACTGCGGTTGGTACTTACGCTTGAAAAAGCTACTCCAAGCCAGAGTAGTATCTTCAACTCTGAAAAATTCTTTCTAGCAATTATGTAAAACCTAATTCGTTCGTAATCGTGTGCGATTACTTTCGGTCATCTCTCTTTCTGACCAGACCGGCAAAGACTGCTCAATACCGATTTTAGTTCACTTAGACAGACTAGTACTCTCTGTGAGCGTATATCTGGTATCTGAAACTTAGTTAGGAGTACTTGTGCATACTCTTGATGGGTGTGGTTTTTGACTAATGGAGTATATGAATCTCGTTTAACGAATTCGAAATCCTGTCCTGACTGTAGTGGTTTCCTAGTCACTAGTCAAGGACATATAGTGTGTGCTGAGTGTGGTTTAGTACTCTCAAGAGAATATGTCTTGCCTACATATCAGATGGGGGAACGACCCAATAGCGACTCTCCAGATGCAAGTATGTATGTATCTTTGGGAAATCGGATGCATATTGTAGATGGTCTTGGTAGCTACATAGGCTTTCACAAAGATAGGTATTTTCAGGACTCCCAAGGATATGCACTTTCTGGAAGGATGCAAAAGAAGTTCAAACGTCTAAAAACGATATATAGTACCAGGATTAGAATTGGAAAAAATGAAGCGAAGTATAGAGCTTTACGAACCCTTAATCATGTATCCAAACTTCTTATGATTAATGAGCAGGTTCGTGATCGAACCGCGTATCTATACAAGAAAGTGGTGAATGAAACAGCAGAAACTGTTAGCAATAACATACTACTGATAGCAGTCTGTCTTCTCATGGCTGTAAGAGAGTTCAAAGAAGAGGCTCCAATAACACTTGATGAAATAGCTGATGTTTTTGAGAAGTGTGGACATCGAGTTAATGTGAGAGCAATTGTGCGAGAAGCACTTAGGCTCAAATCACTTACAGGTCACTCACCTGAGATACGAAAACCAGAGGACTATGTCCCAAGAGTGATTTCTATGTTGATGAATAATCCAAGAGTAGTCAGTAAAGTTCAATCACGTGGTTGGAAACCAAAAGACTACGAGAACGCTCTCAGAAACAAGACACTAGAAGTTCTCAAGATGATACCTGCATCAAAACGCGGGGGAAGGAACCCATTCATATTCACGGTTTCAGCGGCCTATGCCAGCGATCGAGAGATAGCTATGAAATATGGACGACGAGCAGTTCTAACTCAAAAGCTCGCATCAACTGCAACAGAAGTAGCCGAGTACAGTATCAGGGACCATTTTGGGATGATGAAAAAGGTCATCGAATTATCTCATGCGAATGTACATTGATTTAGTGTGTTCATCTAGGAGATTATTTTGGAATCCTCTGAATAAGAAGTGGAAGATACGAGGTGAGTAGCTAGGTGAATATGGATATCCATGTAATTCATTGTCCTAATGGACGCTGTGGGAAATGTTCTCAGAAAAGTGACAAGGGTTGTCAAAAACTTGACAGTATCATAGAGTTTGGAAAAGGAAAATCACAGATTTTGTTGGTTGAAGCTGAAAAAGGTGTTCTACACTTTTGTGAGTCAAACAATTTGCAGCAATCTGAGCCTTCTTGGCGGACCGATGGATGGGAAAGTGTTTTCGTTGGTGCAACCAGTAATCTGTTTGAAAGATTGGATGATATTCTTGCATTGTATAAGGTTGGACCATATTTATCCATGTTTAGACGGGGTGAGCATAATCATACAGAATATATCGTACTTCCAATGGTTAGAACCTCTTTAGAATATTCTCTCATTGATGAGTTGAGCCAAAAAACCATACAGATTAGAGATAGATTACCCTCATTTAGAAATAGTACTACTCAGAAATTGAAACAGGATACCGAAGATTTTTCAAAACACATTATGAGTCTTATACCTGAAATTAATGAAATCACAAGAATGAAACTTTCAGAGATTATCGCTCATCGTCGAAGTGTTCTTGGATCGATAATGCCAATTATACTTGATGATTTTGTAGAAGAGATATATCTTGACCGTCCTGGAGTCCCTATATATTTTGATCACCAGAAGTTTGGTAGATGTGTTACTACCATTACTTTTCAGGAGAACGAAGTACCAAAGATTGTCACATTAATCCGTGCTGAGAGTAATCTCCACCTTGATAGAAGCAATCCTTCTCTCAAGATGGATTTACAGATTCAAAATGCTTCTTTACGTTTCTCAGCTAGTATGCAACCACTTAGTCCCGATGGATTACATCTTGAGATACGTAGAGCTAGAAACCATCCGTTCACAGTTGGTGATTTGATTGAAAATGGTACAATGACGCCTGAAGTTGCTGCAATCTTACTTTTTGCAGTTTCGTGCCGCTTTAATATCACAGTGACAGGAGGTCCTGGAACTGGAAAGACGACCCTGTTGAATGCTTTGGACATGACTACTCCGAAGTGGTGGAGAAAAATCTACATTGAGGATGCTATTGAAAGTAGAGAACAAAGAGAGCATCATCAGATTCGTTTCAGAGTTGATCCCATGGATGAGCAATCGATGAAGTTGAATAAGAGTAATGAAATAATCAAATGCCTTCATAGATCACCTGATTATCTTATTCTTGGTGAAATTCAGACTGCAGAACACAGTAAGGCTCTCTTTCAAGCAATTACTGCAGGCCTTCGTACAATTCAGACCTGCCATAGCGAATCAGCTTCGAGTCTTATTTCCAGATGGAATCGTGGACATGATATCAAGGGTGATAATCTTGCTTTAATGGATGTAATAGTTACCCTTGAGAGACCGAAACCAGGCGAGTCAAAACGTAGAGTATGTGAGATTGTGGAAGTAAGAAGAAAGGAAACTAATGGCTTGATTGAATTTTCAGGTCTAAATGTAGTGTATGATAGGAACCAAGGAGTGAGTGATAACTGGGCACATGATGGAGCTTTTATGACCCGTGCGAGAGATTTTGGCATAGAGAGTCATGTTCCTGCTCTGACAAACTTGATTCAAGCCATTCATCTTAGTAGATACTCTTCTAGTCTTGAGATAATAAGCGAGAAGATGTGGTCGTATGGTCATCCTATGCAATATATTGATTATAGAACATGAGATTATTGCCATTCTTTTTGGGGGCTTTAAAAGGAGTCAGGTAGACATGAGTTCAAGGTGTATGTCTTTGACAAAGGATGATGGTATAATTCGTAATGAAACGGGAGGCCCTTTGGTGGAAGAAAGTCTGCTCCTTGGTCTTGCTGTTGTAACAGTTTCAATTGTAATAGCTGTCATTCTTCAAGCTACAGGATGGGCACAGGACGTTGTGGAAGGATTATTACAGCTCTTGCAGGACAGCTGGAGTAGTTTAACTCAATTGTTTGGTGTACCATAACAATTAATTCCTCATTATGGGAAAGGCTTATTTGTAGAATTCCAGACGAGCCCTCTCGCGCTCCGGACTGGCATTCCATTTACGGCTCCGGTAGAATATTGTAGATTATTATACAAATTATACCGATTGTAGTCCGGCCCAGCATGGGGGACTCTCGATCCCCCGACCCGGGTTCAAATCCCGGCCGGAGCACCATCTCTTTGTATTAGCCCACCAGATATTTTCGTCGTATAATTGGTACTGTCGAGATCCCAGCAGAAGCAGCTATGGCAATTAGTAGACCAGCAATACCAACTCCTTCTAGTGACATTACATCGAACGTAGTTATTTCGATTGAGAAAGAACCACTAGTTGAAAGGACTGAGCTTGAAGTTTCTGATTCGTAATATAGAATATAGTTGCCACTTATGGTGGGAATTCTAAGGTGAAGTGTAATTGTACCTCTATCGGTACTTTCAGCATTAATATTCGAATCCAACCAGTCGAAGTTCACCTGTACTCCCTTAGGTGTTGATCCATTAAAACCTCTTACTGTGAGGTGTACTGATAATTCGCGAACCGGGGAAATAATTTCATAGAAATCCAGTTCAAGTCGAATAGGCATCAAACGAGTGACTTGAAGAGTATAGTCAAACTTGGTTGGTAGTTCGAATAGAGTATTGTTTCCACTGTAGAATATAGAAATGTTGTAATGGTCTTCCGTATATGGAACGGTAAAAGACAGAGTTGCTTGACCATTGGTGTCGGTTGCATTAGTGAATTGGATTTCATCATTTATCAAGAGCTGGAGGATTCTAAAAGAGCAATTTCCAGCCCAGTCGTTCATCTGAATTTTAAATACAATTTCTTGATTAGGTGAGGCATAGTGTTCAACATTACAATCTATCAGTGATATCTGAGGGCTGGACCATACTGTGAAGATGCTACTTGATTTATTATTTGTAATGAATGAATTCTCAATGATTTCGATATCGAGAATGTGAATACCTGTAGGTCCTTGTAGTTCATAATGAAATATGGTGATTGTTTCAACCAGACTTGAGGATATTGTAAATTTTTGATTAGAAGTGGTGTCAAATATTGAGATTAGGGAATTAGGGATAACACGGCCTAATAGATCAGAAGCTGTGATTTCAATTTCGACATTTGAACCAATCTCAGCTGATTCGGGCACTTTAACAGTTATCTGTGCAGGACTTGTTACAACAAGAGCTGTTTCAAAATAGCATTCAGAATATCTTTCAGTCCCATTATAGTGTATCCTTAATGTATGAAATCCGAGTGCGAATCTCTCATCGATATCTATGTGAAAATGAGCAATTCCGGAACTGTTCGAAGTAGTAAAAATAAGGAACTGACTATCTAGAAATATTTCGAGCGGTTCGTTTGATATTGAAGTGTTTGTTTCTGAGAGTTCAACATATAGATCCATAAATTCATTGAGTATAATTTCGTCAGGACAGAAACCTTGGGGAATGAGAAAAGTTGATATTTTTAATATCTCGACTGTGAATCTAAATTCTGATGAATCCAAATAGTTAGTCAAGTCTTGCTCGTAAACAACAGAAATGTCATTATTTCCTAGTGTAATCCATGAGCTATTGCACTCAATTTCAAAATGGATTAATCCTGAAGAGTTAGTTGTGCTTACTGCAAGTAGGGTACTATCTTTAAACACTTTTAGAACTGCATTCGGTATTGAATTATCTGAATCATCAGTTAGATGAATTGTAAAAGACATGATATCTTCTGGAGCAAGTAAATCTGGAACTTGATTGATTTCAATATTTGTGGATGAAAGTATTGTTAATACTGTCCATTGACATGAAGGTGTTAATGAGAGTGATTCATTACCATAGAATGTTGCATTAATAGTTGTCAATCCCAAGTTATGGTTTAATGGAATATCCCAAGAGATGAAAGCAATACCATTCATATCTGTTTTATCAGAACCAAGTTGAGTATTGAATGTCTGATCAAAGAAGAATATTCTCTGGTCTGGCACCGGATTTCCATAGCTACCATTCTGAAGAAGTGTTGCTGTAATTGTAATAGTGTTTCCTCGAATTACTACTATCTCGCCTTCTGCTGCAGCCGGTTCAGTATTGAATGTTGTAAATGATAGAGAAATCAGAACCATGAATACTATCGAAACCCAGTATGATTTCCTGATGATATATACCTCCTTAGGAATGTGGTAGATAAGTCCATGATTTTGTATGGTGTTCATGATGATGTCCAGAAATGAAAGGCAAAGCAGTCACGCTTCTGAGGTTTCATCCTAGTTCATCATTCTGTTTCTAGGTTTTTATTCTCCTATAGAGTGTATTTCATTGTGTATCCAGTTTAGGGGTGTTCATATGCTTAACGAAGGTACGATGCTTCGGTCCCATAAGCGGCCGTTCTTGGATTAGAATAAACATGATGAGGATTTCATAGATGCCATTTCACTTACCCCGACGAGGAAGCACGGGATTGGTTTCTCATGATGTATATAGAAAGCCAAGATCATGGATTAAGTTGCTTTGGGTGGTTGGTACTATATTTACTGGATTCTATTTGTTACTTGTCTACCTGTTACCATTGATTGGGGTTGTCAGCTTACCGGTAGTTCCCCTTAAGGGATTTGTAGAAATGATTATCTGTTTCATTCCGGTTGTTACAGGTTTGATACTGACAGCCAGAAAAGTTCGTCTTCAGAATCCGCTGATTAGAGTAGAGAATAACATATTGTTGGTTCAACTTGATGATCATGTAATTGGGACATGTTGTCTTGATATTGAGTCTGTGTCTGGTTCTGTGTATCTAGATGAGAATGGAAAACCAAGGTATAATGAGAGTATGTTATTGGCTTTGCGTGCTGGGATGGACAAAACAGTAACTATGGCTTTTGAAGCAGGTGTAACAAATGGAGAACCATTTTTGCATATCTTCATCACAGCAACTGGGCATAGTTCAAAACATATTCAAGAAGTTATAAAACGAGAGGCAACGAGAACCGAAGCAATTCTATTATCGTCTTTAAATAATGTTGAATTGAAATTGTTGGATGGAGATTATCTACAAGAGGCGGCTTTGACTCATTTAAATGGGGTGAAGATTGAGTCTCATAATTTGGTTATTGCAGAAGAAACCAAATCGTTAGGTTTGGTAATTTTACAAGGATTACCCCGAACGTTTCCAACCCAAGAAGCTTCTCAGATTGGAACGTTTATTTCGACATCTCTTAGACAAGGATATACGACAAGTATGACTTGTGTGTTTTCAGCAGCTAAACCTGGAAAAGAGAAACGTACACTCGAGAACCAGTGGAAAAGCATTAAAGTTAAGGAAAGAAGAAAGGAAGAGTCGTTGCAGGACCATTCTGTAAAGAAGAAGCTAATTACTCGTTATGAAGAGATTCAAGACAGGACAGGTTGGTTTGATGCTACAGTGTATTTCAAAGTGAAATCTTCAACTGAAAGACACATTGAAACAGATTTAGATGGTGTTAGTGGATTAGTTCATTCAGTTTGGGGTGGTAGTGATTCGATTAAGCTCAATTCTCTGAAGCCATCGAAACGAACTGTATTTAGAATATTGACTCGTAGACACTTGAAGCATCAACGTATGCATATAATTCGATTATCGTCCTTTATCAACACACCAATTCAACAGCTTCCTGTTATCACTCCAAGACAGTTTCCAATCTTTCCTGTTCCTCCCAAGGAAATCGTAGACAATGAACTTGTTATAGGAGAAACAGTTTTTGGAGGTCGTCGATTATCGAACGTTGGGTTGGAGATTGATTGGTTAAGAGAGCATGTTGCTATATTGGGAGCAACTGGGACTGGAAAGACAACACTTGTAAAACATCTCATGTCGCAGCTGAGTGCGAAAACAGATGTGCCTTGGTGGATATTTGATCTTAAGGGTTCTGAATTCCTTGGTCTCATTGGCTATAGTGAATCAGAAGTTCAGGTTCTTAAGCCAGGTCTTGACTCTACATTTGTGTTTAGTCTCATTGATTCAGAACTGGCGAATGATAAGAACTATGCACACTCTACATTTGCAATTTTGAGAGAATTGTTGAATGAAAGAGGAGATTCTTCTGAACTTTCTCCAGCAATGGAAAAATTGCTTCGAGATTCTGTAATGAAGGTAGTAGACTCACTAGATCAAGGTAACTCAGTTCAATCATTGGTTAGTGCAGTTTCGGAACTAGCAGGAAATGATCGTATAGGAAATATGACTAGAGATGCGTTGCTTAATCGTCTTGAAATATTAACGCGTGAACCATTAGGATCAATCCTTGGGGGTGGTCCGGAAACAGTTCGATTTTCAGACCTGCTAAACAAACGTGTTATTCTCGACCTTTCATATGTTGCAAGGGTGGGAGGAATGGATTCAGTTCGACTCCTTTACAATTTGGTTGCCAAACGTATCTTTGATAGTGCAATGAAACGAGGGATTACCGAAGGGTTGCATCATGTCGTGGTACTTGAAGAAGCAAGCAATCTCGTACCAGAGAGCTATACAAGACATTCTGCTGCGGATGTTACGACCGGGGAATCCATGGTGATGTTACAACGGGCTACTGGACAAGGTGTTATTGTGATATCAACCAGACCCAACATTTCTTCGAACATTCTAGCGAACACTTCAACAAAGATTGTATTTCGATTACCATATGATAGTCAGGTTGGTGGAAGATTCCTTTCATTGAGTGAAGATCAAGAGCAATATCTTCGAATATTGAAACGTGGCAGAGCCTTGATGAGTATACCCCATACTGAAACCTTCGAGATTGTCACAAAGAAGTTTTTGGAGTCTTTAGTAAAGAAAGAAACAATAATTATTACTGAAAGTAAAGCTAGTCCAATAATTGAAGAAACTGTACCAAAGAAGGAACTTGTTCAAGAACCAGACGTATCAGATAAAGCTACTGAAGCTCAAACGCTTGTTTTCAACAGAATAGATAGACTTGGAAGTCATGTCGTGGCATTTTTAGCAGCAGAAGGTTGGGCAACGGAAGGAGAAATTCGGAATCTTCTAGCTGTTCTGGATTCAAAAGTTGTTGATGATGATATTTCAGAAGCTATTCGTAATCTTGTATCCTTAGGTACTATTGAAAGGGAAGCGTTAGCACTAGTTGATGGAGGATTTTTATTCACTCTTCCAGGGAAATCTTTGGATGCTGTCAGGCGAGTAATTATTGAGTATATATCCGGAAAACTTGGAATTGAATATAATCCTTCTATTACTTCTGAGAACTCTGATTGGCCAGATATTGTACTTGAAGACAGAGCTGTTGTAGTTATTCCTGAACATCTGAGAGCATCATCAATGGGACTGGCATTAGATAGAATTCGGAAGCAAATGAGCAAACTCCAAAATGGTGTTAGCGAACTCTTTGTTGTTGTCAGAGGTAGTGTTGCAGCTGCAAAATTAAGAGAATTGATGGATTTATCAGATGAGTTTAACGATGTTAGTGTTATTTCGGCATTTCCGCGGTCTCTAGATTCAATTATCGAAGGTTTGGTTAGCGAAACTGATGTGTCCGAAGAATCCTCAGTTCAAAGCGAGTTGAAAGAAGATGCAAATTCCAATGAGCAGGTTGATTTGATTGGAGCAATGCATGATGTAGGATCTGCTACAAATCGAGCAATTCAGATTCGGCTATGGTTTGGTTTGATTCAAGATTTAGTAGACATATCTAATGGCCAAGTCAGATGGGAGGATTTGTTAGAGTTCATTGAAACTACATCTTTGCAGTCATTGAAAGGAAGATCAGCTCCATTAAGTATGGAGGAAGGAAAAAGGGCTTTGACAGAGCTATTGGCAGATGAGGTTCTAATTGCTTTACGTGTCACTGAAGAATCACAATTCATAGAGCTTGCTGAAGGACTCTGGTTGGTTAATTCATCAGTTTTGAAGAATCTGAAAGAGAAGGCTATAGGAACTATTGAAGAAGAGCTCAAAAAACACTACTCTAATGTTTCAAGGAATCATGGTTACTACGATCTTTGTGTTGGTAATACTTCCTATGTCATATTTCCAAATCAACAACAGTTGAATACTCTTCTCCACCTTCATAGTGATGTGGCTTGTAGAATCTGTAAATCGAAAAAGGTCGTTTGTGTTTTAACTGCAACAGAGTATCTTGAAGAAAGTGTAACAACACCCAGTAACTTGATTGTAAGGACAATGGATGATAATGTGTCTACTTTGGTAACGTGAGCTATAGTTGTATTCTTGTGCAGATTGTTGATTCGTTTTGTAATAGAACCTTAAGACGATCAGGGACTGTCAGATTAAAGATAATGATTTCTCTATTGTGTTTAGAAATTTCAAGAAGTTCGCTTACTTTTTTTAGCATACCACCAGTGACATCAGTACTAGTTGAAGGTCCTGTCTTAGACAGAACGGTTTCCTTGTTATCTTGATTTATTATGGGTATGTATTTTGCTGATGGGGTGAATTTTGGATTATCATCTAATACTCCATCAACGTCAGTTCCGATGAGTACTGTCCTAGCGTTTAGTTCTTTTGCAAGATACACTGTAATTGTATCGCCACTAAGAATGGATGCAGTACGCTCTTCATCAAAACAAATATCTCCGTGGCTTATTACAACGAGTCCGTTGTCTAGTGATTTTCTAATTATGTTAGTTGGGAAATCGTGTATCAAACCATTTTTCAGTGTTACAAAAGAAAAGGGAGGAATTACGATTGCAGGTATTCCTTCTTTGTTTAGACTAGTTTCTACAGATGATGCTAATGTTGACATATTATGACGTATTGGTGGAATACCTTTCAAGAGAAGGTCCTTGGGACTATTAGAATCAGCAAATCCATGTGAATGAGCAGCTTGGTGACCATGAGCTCCACCTCCAAGAACTATGATTAGTTGGTCTCTATGCACCTTCAGCTCTTTAGCAATTCGGGACAAATTAATTTCGTTGATTTTTGGAGGAGCAGAGTCTTTGTACGTTATCACAGATCCACCTAATTTTACAATTGTGAGTGGTTTCAATTGTTTCACGTATAGCCAGATAGTTGGTCATGCTTATGGACATTGCTTTTTTCTGGAACGGAACTATGTCATACACAAGACAAGCTTTTTATCCGGTTCAGATTTGGAATCCTCGGACACCTCGGTATCGTTGAGGGATTCTTAAATGACTCAAAGAGCAAGAATCAGATTATCTAGCACAAGCACAGAACACTTAGATGGTGTGTGTAATCAAATTAAGAGGATTACTCGCAAGACAGGTGTCCGAATGGCTGGGCCTATCCCCTTGCCCACCCGCAGGATGGTTGTACCTACAAGGAAAACCCCTTGTGGTCAAGGGTCTGAATCTTGGGATAAGTGGGAGATGAGAGTACACAAACGATTGATTGATATTGATGCCGATGAAAGGGCTATTCGTCAGATAATGCGTGTACGAATTCCTGATTCTGTATATATTGAAATCGAATTGACTGGTTAATTATCACTGATACAAAGCCTTTTTGCACAATTATACACAGGACTTTTACAGCTCATGAGGTATCTCAGAGATGTGTGGAATAATTGCTGTAGTTCAGAAGCGTGGTGTTGTTGCTCCATTCCTGTATCAAGCACTGAAACGTCTTGAATATCGGGGTTACGATTCAGTAGGAGTGACTACTATTGCTGAAAATATGTTGTATACTAAAAAGGACAAAGGTAAGATTGAGGAAGTTCACAAACGCCTTAATCTTGATGAGATGCCAGGATCAATTGGGATTGGCCATACTCGCTGGGCAACTCATGGCGCACCGTCCATGCCAAACGCACATCCACATTTTGATTGCGAAAACAAAATCGCGGTCGTTCACAATGGGGTAATTGATAATTTCATGAAACTCAGGAAAGAATTGGGTGAGAAAGGGCACAAATTCAATTCTGAAACTGATACAGAAGTTATTCCTCATCTTATTGAGGATTTGATGAAAGAAGGGTTCGATTTAATTGGAGCTGTTAAGGAAGTCACTAAGCTAATTGAAGGGACTTACGCAATAGTAGCCATGTCAACTGAAGAAAGTGACAAGATAGTATGCACAAGGGATGGAAATCCATTAGTTATTGGGACAAAATCTGGAGCATCTTACGTTTCTTCAGATATTCCTGCATTCTTACCGATGACGAATGATATGATTCTGTTACTTGATGGAGAGATAGCAAGTCTGACAACAGAAGGTGTTCATATTGAGAAATTGTCAGATGGATCGATAGTTAACCGAGATACAATCAAGATTAGTTGGACTGCAGATCAAGCCCAGAAGAGTGGATATCCTCATTTTATGTTGAAAGAAATTCATGAACAGCCTGATGCTATTAGGAATACACTTAGACTACAATCTGAAAGTATTGAAGAAGCTGCTAAGATAATCAAAGATTCTGAGAATGTATACATGTTAGCAATGGGAACATCAGGACATGCTGCAAAAGCAGGTCGTCATATGTTTGCATCACTTGCAGGTATACTTCCATCATTTGAACTGGCAAGTGATTTTCCAGACACAGTCTATGGGGCGTTATCTGATAGAGATTGTATTATTGCTATTACACAATCAGGAGAAACTACGGATACAATTACTGCTGTGAAATATGCAAAACAATATGGTACAAAGATAATTGCAATTACAAATGTTATTGGAAGCTCAATCACTAGACTTGCAGACTATACGTTATTAACACAGGCAGGACCTGAGATAGGTGTCGCTGCGACCAAAACCTTCATGGTTCAGCTCACAACTCTGGCATTGATTGCTTTAGCATTGGGGGAGATAACAGGATTCAAAGAACATATAGAAATTCAACAAAAACGAATTTCCTTAGAAAAACTGCCTGAGCTCATTTCAGAGGTTATCTCAAGAAACGAAGAAAAAGCACGAAGACTTGCTTCAGTCCTCTATGAGAAATCAAGTCTTCTTTTCTTAGGAAGAGGTATTTCTCTGGCCACTGCTGAAGAAGGCGCCCTCAAACTAAAGGAAATTGCATACAATCATGCGGAAGCCTATTCAGCAGGTGAATCAAAACACGGACCTATTGCACTTGTTCAAGAAGGCTATCCTGTAATATTCGTGGCTCCTTCTGACGATACAAGAAATCGGATTGTCGGAAATATCATGGAAATGAAAGCAAGAGGAGCCACTATAGTTGCTGTAATCCAAAAGGATGATGATGAGATAGCAGGATTAGCAGATTATGTCTTTACAATTCCGGAATCGACAGAGTCAGAATTTTCAATCATGCCGTATGTTGTTCCATTGCAGTTGTTCAGCTATTATATGGCTTTGAGAAAAGACTATGATCCTGACAAGCCACGTAATCTAGCTAAGTCTGTTACTGTTCTTTAGGTCTTTAAATCATACAAAACATTAGAATATTGTGTGAAACCAATGTGGTTGTTTTCAGTTCTTAGTCCATTAACAGATTTTGCGTACCTGATAGCGGGCTATTTCATGGAGATTTGGGATTTCTTAATTTTCATAGGGAATATCTCTGCTTTCGTGGTTGTCTTGGTAGGTGCAATTTTGTGGTTTACGGGAGTTAATGATAAGAGAGGGAAGGGATTGGTTCTGAGCGGCATACTTCTAGCAATTATAGTTCAGTATTTTGTATTCTATCCACCTTCGTTTATGTTATAGTAATTCTTTAGCAATAACTGTAATTGTATCTACAAGACGATCAATGTCTTCTAGTGAATTATAGGCATGAATTGATGCCTGGATTATCCCGTCATCTGATATTGATTGAATAAGAGAGTGTGCGCAGAGAACACCGCTTCTAACAGCTATGTTTGATTCATCAAGAAATAATGATACGTCATGACAGTTGATTCCATCTTTGGGATTGAGATTGAATCCGAATATGGTGTTATTCTCATCAGGTTCACCATAGATGATGAGACTATCTATCTCCGTGAGTCTTTGAACCAGATATTTTGAAAGCTTGTTGATGTGCTTGGAAAGTCCATGTGATCGAAGCTTTGTAAGATATTTGAGAGACGCTTCCAAGCCAGCAATAGCTGGTATATTCAGATAACCTGATTCGAACTTATCCGGTTGTAATGCAATCTCGAACAAACCGTCTTTGACGTTGGTCACTGAAGAACCACCCAAAATCCCTGGTTTGTGGGTTTCTCCAACTGATTTATTGATCCATTGGATAGCTAATCCCGGTGGGCCCATTAGACCTATGTTAGCTGAAAAAACTAGTATATCGGAACCAAGTGCTGTTAGTTTTTCATTAGTGAGGCCAGCTGAAAGTGTGGCGTCCGTCAATAGAAGTGCATTGGACTGGTGAGTTATTTCAGCAATCGTAGGTAGTGGGTTGCGTATTCCTAGACCTGGTGATACGTGACTGACTGCTACTAAGCCTGTGTTATGATCCACCTTCTTTTCCAATTCATCAATGAGCAAATTTCCTTTCTTATCAATTGAAATAATTTCTATATCTAATCCTAGTATATCAGCTGCTCGAAGAAGTGAAACAATGATAGAGTTCTCTTCGCTTTGTGCAATCACAATCTTGTTTTTTCTGGTTGTCTTCCAGTCAAATCCATACACAAATGATGCGACAGTAGTAGGAATTGATTTTTGAAATGATATCTGAGATTTGTCGGTTTCTAAAAATGTG
This sequence comes from uncultured archaeon, assembly GCA_964590575.1. Lineage (GTDB taxonomy): Archaea > Asgardarchaeota > Thorarchaeia > Thorarchaeales > Thorarchaeaceae > SMTZ1-45. The sequence goes on along the minus strand of CAZPWM010000009.1, from coordinate 23,284 downwards.
GCTAATGATTTTCTTGTATCTTCAACAATTGAACCACCTTTTACGGCGAGCCGATAAGCTCCACGACGTGCTGAGGCCACCACGGAATCAAGAAAATTGTTCGTTGCAGATACAGCTTGTCGCGGTACAAGTGTTGTGCTTGCAGAATCAAAGTATGCTAAATCAGGGGTATGATCATAAACACCAAAATCGTGCTTTATATCAAATTCAGCAGTCATGATTATTATTCATGGGATGAGCGACTTTAATACCATGCTATACATAGACCGCAATGATTAAGGTGCCTGAGAATCTCATAGAAGGATATTTCGTCATTACCATAGACAATCTCATCTTTGAAATCAAGGGCATAGTTCATCCTAGAAACCGTGTTATTGCGTACCTTCGATATGTTCCAACTACGAGTGAAACTTATGACTCAGATGCTGGGTATAGGAAAGTATATGCGCTTGATGAAAGAGAGAAGTATCTTCAGAGTAATTATCCGTCATACCTCTGGTTCAGTGAGTCCCACGGGAGAATAGTGCAATCTGTTCCTAATGATAAAATCAAGTTTATGCTTGATCCCGTAGATTGTCTGACAACTCTGCGAAACTGTACTAGCCAAATTTCTGACTTGGAGCAAGCTTCTGTGAGTTTATCTGAGAAGTTGGTGAAAGTCACTGGTATTGAATGGGCGGACATTGGTCTTACTGGTTCGCAACTTGTAGGTGTTGCTAGGAAGGATTCGGATATTGACTTGGTAGTTTATGGTTTGCATGCATGTAGAAAGTTCTACTCCAGCTTATCTAGGAATATTACATCAATTATGGGAATCGAACGTTACGCAGGTGCACTACTTGATAAGCATGTTTCTTTCAGGTGGGGCGCACATGAGAATCTAAAACCTATTCTTCGGGAGATTGAACGAGTAAAGATATTGCAGGGTTTGTTTGAAGGGTTTCACTTCTTTGTGAGACTGGTTAAAACTCCAAATGATTTTGATTATGTCTATGGTGATATTTCATATCGAATGAAAGGTCAAAAGTTAGTATCAGGTAAGGTAGTGAATTATAGTGACTCAATATTCACACCCTGTGAATATCTGGTTGAGTGTGATGAGTTGCCAAACCTTAGAAAACTTGTCAGCTATCGAGGTCGGTTTACAGAACAGATTTCAGAGATCAAATCATTTGAAGCATTGGGAAGACTCGAAATGGTCAATGATCATAAGAAAAATGATCAATACATGCAGCTCGTTCTAGGTGAACAGCCCATGGATTATTTGATTCAAAAGGAGTAGAGTGGTCAAGGGTTTGCCTTCACAGATTGTTCATATTTACATCAGTTCACACGAAATATGTGTGAATGGCGCCTTTATTGTGAATGCTCTGGGAGAAACAGACTTCTTATCGCCTTAATACTTGAATAGAGGAATGATATATGCTATGATACCTGTGAATAGATACACCCCTTCGTTTCCAGTGGAAACAGGTAAGAAGACATATGAAACGGTTACATATTCATTCACAAGGACCATAGATTAGTGAATAACAAAACCACTGGAAAATATCCTTTTTTCATCGAAAAAAAGGCTCATATTGCTTTTTTATGGTCAAAAGGACCTAGCAGGACGTCAGCACAGTAAAAGCGAAACGGACGAGGTCTATATGTGTACAGATACATTATGTAGCTCTTATCTCAATATAGATAATTCACATACTCACACTTATTTGGGATTTTAGTCTAAAAGATTGTGAATGGTTACATGTATAGGAGAAAATCGGTTTGACTAAAGAAGACAGAACTAACTATGTCTATGAGTTTACGTATAGTTCAGCGCCAGGTCTTCGTGAGATATTCCAATGTAAATACGTCAAACCGGATGAAGCACTTAACAGATTTAGAAAGATATTAGCACTTACTGAGTCACCTTTTGATTTCAAAATAATCGTATCTGATGAAACGATGGGAGAGGAATCAAGCTTTCAAGTGAAGGGTGGCAGTATAGAAGAGATGTTTGTCAAGTTTAAGGTCTTTTTGGAAACAAGTACAGGATACATCTTTGAACCAGTCAGCGAAGAAGTCACAGAGGTCGGAATGGAAGATACACGATTTGAATCAATGAGTAATTATGACAAGATGCAAGTGATAATCTATGCATCCTTTAAGCATGGAAAGTTCTCCTCACTCGATGTCACGGAGATCTATCAGGATTCTTTCAGTGAAGATCTTCCAAAGAGTACTGCATCTACCTACCTTGCAAGAATGTGGAACAATGGTAAAGGTCATCTAGAACGGTATGGAAATCGTTCTGGTTACACGTATCGACTCAGAACTGAAATTGTAGAGGTTCAAAAAGAAATTGATAGAGCCGAAGAACTTCTAGCCGCTATACAGATGCGGGTTAGAGATTGAACTCAGGTCATTATACAACCCATATTCAAACCCTATTATTTTGATTATAGATCAAATGTTTTCTCGTCCATCTTAATATCGAGTCTTTCTAGTTCTTGGAGGATTGGTTCATAGATTTCCGGGATTATCGGTCTATGGACACCTGTCAGGTTGATTTTCCCGTCTAGAATCATCTTACTAGCTATTGCAACTGGTAAAGCTACAGTTCTTGACATTGAGCTATCACCATTAGGGATACCATAATCAATTAGGGTCGAGGTGATTTTCTGTTTCTTATCTGGATACTCTGCTATGAACTCGTGATACATGATTATCATGTCACGTTCACCTGGAGCATACTGTAGCTTCTCTTCAAAGAGATAGCATAATGCATCAAGATAGGTATTCACATTAGATGGAACTGGTGTTTCTTCGAACAAGCCTAACCATTCTAATCGTGAAATGATTGGATCATTGGGTGCAATCTTACAGGTTTTAGCCACTGCGAGTTTCAAATCGGATTCATTTAACGATGTTAGTTCTTTCATGAGATCTGCATATGTCATTCCCTCAAGAGACCGTTCTGTTATGTCTAGAAGACCTAAGTCTGCTATTTTGTCTAGTGTGCTGCACCAACCTTCATTCCTAAATGTTCCACGAAGCATTGTCTTTGTTTCTGATATGTTGTAAATGTCAATGTAAGAAAGACTGTCACGGTTTGGATATCCTTCAAACGTACCGACACCGGGGACTTCCATGGGTTCACAACTTTCAAAGAGCTCGGACCCAGGAATCTTGACTTTTTTTCCATCGCGGAGGAATAGTGCGTCGTTGCGTCCAGCTAAGAGTACTCCTCGAGGGCTCCAGGATAACTTGTAACCAAATGGATTATTATTTGAATCAGGAGCTGGGAGTCCCCCTGTAAAAGAGGTGAAACTTGTAATCTGCCCATTATTGTTGTGAACCTTATCGATTATTTTCATAGCGCTCATATGATCAATGCCTGGGTCAACTCCACATTCATTTAGGAGTAGAATTCCAGCTTCCTTTGCATCGTCTTCAAGGGCTTTCATTTCATCAGAGATGTATGATGTAGTACAGAAGTGTGTCTTGTGTTTTACAGCAATTTTAGCGGCCTTCACGTGAAAGGTGTAAGGTAGTAAAGAGCAAACCAAGTCTGCCTTTCTAGTAAGCTCTTCTAGAAGATTTTCATCTTTTGCTATATTGAAGGCAACAGCTTCGGCATTACTACAACCTTTAATTAAACGATCAGCTTTATTCTTTGTTCGACTTGCAACAATAACGTGGAAACCATTGTCGGACAGATATTGTATATATGGACGAGCTACTAATCCTGCACCTAGGCACAGTATGTTTTTCATTCTTTATAATCCTCCTTTGGAAGGTATTGTTTAAGATACTTGAATTTCTCTGTTAGTTTTCCTCGGTATACAATTATTGCATCTTTGAATTCTCGAGGTAATTCAAGCTTTGAAAAGGGTACAACAAAATCTGCACCAGCAAGGGCAGGTATGAAGTTAAGCAGTGTTTCACTAAAAGATGTGGATGATTCACGTGGGAGTTCGCAAGGGAGATTATCAACAGCCATAACTACTGGTCCTTCGCCTTCTACACCTAGCTCTGCTCGATTCTCATCAATAATGTAAGTAAATGCAGGTCTGTCGGCATTTGTGCATTTGACGGTGAATTCTATTGCACCTTTAATATCACAGGAGATATCACCTACCACTTGGAGCTTACGACCATCCTTTTTCCAATGAGTACGTATGAAATCAAGGGTTAATAACCGGGGAGACTTGTTTGTCCAATATATGCAGTTCATCAAGACTGTGATGTAAGGAATATGCCTATGAAATATTCCAGTGTACTTTGATTTTCCATTTTTGTAATAGTCTTGGAGATCGAACTTTGCTGAGGGGTCTTTGGGTTCAACCATGTGTTCTTCCTTGAAAACGCACTTATAGAGTAGGTTTGATTCGGGTACTAGTCCAGATAACTCATCAGGACTAACTGTTTTGTGTGGGAGAATATCAAAAATCTCTTGGGCTCCTCTGGATACGTTTCCATAACCCGCAAAGCCTACTACAAAAGGTGTAAGTTCATTTGGAAGTCCTTGTTCTTTGATTCGATTTCCAAGGAGTCTGAACTCTTCCCTAAGCTCTTCAAGTCCTTTTATCTTGAGTGTATGTTTCATTCCAGCAAAGGGGTTGGGCTTTATCCCTTTCAATTCTAGACGCTCACCAAGTACACGAAGTGTATCAGAGATTCCAGCCATGCCAGCCCAGTTACCAAAGTAAATCAATCTTCGACCTTTTTCATCAACTACTAGCTCGTAGTCAATTAGTGTAGCTCCAACATCTAAGATTTGTTTTAGCATGGACATATTCTTGTTTTGGCCCTTGATTGTATGGCTGAAGAATATGTATACAATATCATTCTCGAAGATATCAATGGGCATCTCCTTTATTCCCATTACAACCGGAACACCACTTCCCTTTAGGGGTATGATATTAGATCTATCAAGACCATACTCATCCTCTGAAAATGCACGTTGATTACTCGGTTCAAGTACAAAATCAATACTATGTTTTGCAGCTAATAATTTAACATGATCAGGAACTAACGGGACTCGAGTTTCAAATGCTTTCTCTTCTTTTCTAAGTCCAATCTTGTTCAATGGTTGTCCTCCATCTTCCTGTTCAAGTTGGGTGTGGTGCTTAAGCAGTGAACCAAGACACCCCCGCTTTAACTTTTCCTTGACGGTCAAGTATTGTATTACAAGAACTCAAAATCGGAACACGTGTTCTTCAAGTGGTTGTTTTAATTGACCTCGTATTTGTATCTATATGATTGCCAGCAAGCAAGACGAACTAATGCTAGACGTGTTGCATTCACAAAGGATCTCTACGGGTACTTCTATACTTGGAAAACAAAATCTGGAATCAAACAGAAACGAAAACCAGGTCTCCTTGATGAATGTCCTGGTGCAGAAGCTGTTGCAGATTCAGCTATCTTGGTCCCTTCTGATCATCGTGTTATCTTTGATGCACTATTCAAGATGTATGGAGATATTCTCAAGTTAAAGATTTATGAAGTTGTGCAGGAATCGAATTCATAATTAGCACTTAGAACACGTGTTCCATTTATTATAATACTTGTATTACAATATTATGATCCTGGTTTCTCTTTGGAACACATGTTCAAAAAACAATCGAACCCCCTTGTTTCCACTAGAGATTATTAATTGATAGCTAATTAATCAAATATCAAAAAGTATATATAATCGTTTAAAGAGCTTGCATTTATCTCCATTTTTATCATACATACATATACCCGCTTTTAGCTCACTCCATAAGATCTTTCTAGTGGAAATCAAGGGGTGTTATGTAGATACAGCACCAAGGACTACCTAGACCGTATAAGTGCAACATTAACTAGAACACGTGTTCCAAGTGTAAAAATCTTTGTCCAATACCGCAAGACTGATACAGCACTCACAATTCAAATCGAATCATCCATATACGGAGGATCAGTGATTGGCGAAGCCCAAGGAACTTCTTGAGGATAAACCAGGGAAGGAGATTCTTCTTCTTGCTAATGAAGCAATTGCTCGAGGTGTACTAGAAGCAGGTGTTCGATTAGTTGCACTCTATCCTGGTACACCAAGTAGTGAGATTGGAAACAACTTGACAATCATGGCTCCACACATTCCCAATTTCTACTTTGAATTCAGTACAAATGAGAAAGTTGCTTTAGAGGTGGCTGGTGCAGCTGCTGTTGCAGGTGTGAGATCTATGATGGTCTGCAAAGGTCCAGGTCTCAATGTCGCTGCTGATCCATTCTTTTCATTGACATATGTTGGTGTTCGTGGGGGAATGGTAATTGTTGTTGCTGATGATCCAAGTATGTGGAGTTCACAGAACGAGAATGATAGTAGATATTATGCATTGATGGGAAACATGCCGATGATGGAGCCTGCCGATCCTATAGAAGCTAAATCTATGCTACTCGAAGCTTACAAACTCTCGGAAAAACTAGAACTCCCAGTTCTTTTCCGTACCACTACAAGAGTTAATCATACACGAGCTCCTGTGAAATTTGAGAAAATTCTTTCACGCCCAGATAAGGTTGTTTTTGAGAAAGACCCATTTCGATTTGTCCCCATTCCATCAGTAGCACGAAAACGGCATCCATGGCTTCTTGGACAGATAGAACTCGCACGTGAGTTATCCGAAAAAAGCACATTGAACTTTGTTACGGGTGAGGGCAATCTTGGAATAATCACCTGCGGTGTTTCATACAATTATGTCATTGAATCATTATCATCTATGGACATCAAGGCTGAAGTGCTTAAGCTTGGAATCACCCATCCAATTCCTGAGAAAATGATCACAGACTTTCTACGTCGTCACAAACAAGTATTGGTTGTTGAAGAGCTAGAACCATTCCTTGAAACTCATGCAAGAAGACTTGCTCACCTCAACAAAGTTACAGTGGAGATTTTAGGCAAGGAACAAAAATTTTTCTCGCGTACCTATGAATATAGTCCAAGGATTGTGATGGATGCATTAAAGGCAGTTACTACACGTAATACACCTATTAATTGGGAGGAAATAGATAAGAAAGTTCAAGAATTACCAGAAATACCTCCAAGACCCCCTCTTTTATGTGCTGGATGTCCACATCGAACAACTTACTATGCAATCAAAGCTGCAACCAGAGGAAAGGCAATTTATCCATCAGATATTGGTTGCTACACATTGAGCATTGCTCCACCGTTAGAAACTGCAGACATACTGTTCGATATGGGATCATCAATAACCACAGCATGTGGTCTAGCTGAAGTCACAGACCAAGATATTGTTGCTTCAATTGGTGACAGCACATTCTTTGCTTCTGGTCTTCCAGGTATTGTAAATGCGGTTTACAATCAACATCGTATCTGTGTAGTAGTTCTGGATAATCGAACCACGGCGATGACTGGGCATCAACCACACCCTGGAACCGGATTGACTGGTATGCAGAAAGAAGTTCCACCTCTGGATATAGAAGAAGTATGCAGAGGTCTGGGTGTGAAATATGTCAAGACTGTTCAACCGTTTGAATCAATGGCAAGTCTAGTTGCTGAAGTACGTGAAATGGTCAAGTGGGCAAGGGAAAACCATCTTCCCGCAGTCCTAGTTTCAAAAGAAGCCTGTGCTCTTCTCACTGCTGCTGACCGTCGAAGAACAGGTGAATCGCCACCCAAATACTATGTTGATTCAGAGATATGTAATGCGTGCAAACGATGTCTCAACCGTCTTTCTTGTCCTGCTATGTATATGGATCCAGAAACAGAACAAGCTGTGATTGATGAAACTCTATGCAACCTCTGTGGAACTTGTGTTTCCGTATGTCCACAAGGTGCAATAAAACGGGAGGATGTATAAGATGGCTGGTAATAATAGTAATACAATAAACATTGCAATCACTGGAGTAGGTGGACAAGGGGTTCTAACTCTTGCAGAGATTTTAGCAAAGGCAGCTCTTCAATGCGGTTTCAATGTTCGTGTAGGAGAAATTCATGGAATGGCTCAACGAGGAGGTCATGTTGTTTGCACAGTACGTATAGGCGAAAATGCAAAAGGTCCAATTATTGACCCAGGCTCAGCTCATCTTCTTGTTGGCTTTGAACCAATCGAAACCCTAAGAGAAATCCAACTAGTCAAACAAGGTGGATGTGTTCTAATAAGCTCACATGTTCAATATCCTGTTGCAGTTTCAATGGGCCAAGCAAAATATCCTGACCATGAAGAGATAATCAAAACCATAAACAAATACACTGACAAAATAATCGAGTTTGATGCTTTAGAACTTGCAGTGAAAGCAGGAAGCTCTAGATCACTCAACATGGTCATGTTAGGGGCAATCATAGGTACTGGCTTAGCACCAATTACTGAAGAAGCAGCAATTGATGTTGTTAGCACAGCATTCCCCCAAAAATTCGAGAAGATCAATATTGATGCCACCAAACTGGGATTTGAAATGGCTGAAGCATGCAAAAAATAGCTATCTAATACTAGTATTACAATTATGAATCAGTTAATTTTGCACCAGCAACAGCTACTTGGCCTATAGATATTCCACCGTCACCTGGTGGGATATTACCATGGATGAGAGGTTTGAGCTTCTCTTTATACACATAATTAATCACTGCTTTCGTGATAATCTTGTTGAGTGCAACCCCTCCAGAAAAACCAATATATTGTATCTGATTTTCCTTAGCTGCCATACATGCAATATTCGCCAAAGACTCTCCTAGATACCACTGTGCCGCATACGCTATCTCATGTATGTTGGTATTTTCTTCTTTCAACTCGAGAATTCGCATCAAACCATTCGATGTATCCAAAATCAATCCATCTCTCGACTTTTTGAACAACGGATTAATTCGTAAATCAGTCTTTTTTGCAAATGCCTCAAGCTTCATTGGGCATTCTCCATCATAGGAGTTCTCAGAACAAACACCAAGTGCCATAGCTACAGCATCAAGAAATCTTCCTGCGCTTGTGCTACTCATCGTATTAATTCGACGACCGATTGTATCAATCAGGATATCTAATGTGTGTGAGGTCATATTGATTTCAGGCCCGATAGGTGCTGAATTGACTATTCGAAGAAGGCTATCCTTCTCTATTGAATTGTTCAAGATTCCAAGCACAGATCTTGCTGCATAGACAGCTGAGAGATCTCCACCAGGATAGTCCATACTATTGAGACCACCTACCTTTTTGAAATCTCTAAGATTCCCAAGTAGTACTTCACCTCCCCACGCATTACCATCTTGACCAAACCCATATCCATCAGCTGTAATACAAACAATACTTGTATCATGATGCAACTTATGATCCACAATCATTGAGGCAAGATGTGCATGATGGTGCTGAACACGAAAGAGTGGAATATCCTGTTGCTTACTAATTTGTTCTGCAAACTCTGTTGTCAAAAATTCAGGGTGGAGATCGCAGGCAACTCCATCAATCTTAACAACATCCAGAAGACGAAGGATATGATCTACAGCTTCAGACAAGAAATCTAGACTTTCAACTCGGTTGATATCCCCAATATGTTGCGTTGGATAAATTCTTCCTGATTTTAATACTGCTGCGGTCACTTTTTCTTCAGGTCCCACACCAACAGCCTTGATAGATTTCCAAGAATCTGTGAACTGAAGCGGGTCAGGAACATATCCTCTTGCGCGTCGAATGAAGACTGGTTTATCCTTATCTAGAACTTTGACAACAGAATCGTCAGCTCTTTGATAGATTCTGCGATTATGAATCAAAGAATAATCAACTATGTCCTTGAGTTCTGAAACAATAACATCAGGTTCAATATACATTGGTACACCCGTAGGATTAGCACTAGTCAAAACCAAAGCTGGTTCAGTTGAATACTGAAAGAGAAGATGATGAACAGGTGCATAGGGTAGCATGACGCCAATAGTATCGAGACCTGGTGCTACAACGTCTTGTACCTTGTTTGGAATTAATTCAGAATCTATTCTCTTTTGTAAAAGGACTATGGGTCTTCGCCAAGACGTAATGAGCATCTCTTCTAGAGAGGTGAAATTTACAACTTGCTTCAGAACCGAGAGGTCTCTTACCATTATTGCGAAAGGTCGTTGAAATCTTCTCTTCCTCTGTCGAAGGGTCACAATTGCTCTTGAGTCAGATGTCTTTGTAGCGATGTGCGTTCCTGCTATACCCTGTATTGCAATAACTTGATCATCTTCTAACATCTGTGCAACACGTTGAACGGGGTTATCAAATTCAACCTGATTCCCCTTAGTATCAACCAATCTATAGACGGGTCCACACCTTTCACAAGCCGTAGTTTGAGCATGATAACGTCGATCAACAGGATTAGTATAACCTGTATTACAAGTATCACAAAGTGGAAAATCCACCATAGTTGTGTTCGGACGGTCATAAGGAAGATCAGTTATGGTCGAGAATCTAGGTCCACAAGCCGCACATGATGTGAATGGATACCGATACCACCTAGATTCGGAATTCTTTAAGTCCTCAATACAATCACTACACATTGCAATATCAGGTGGCAATACAGGAACAGACCCTTCTGTACGAGCAATAGAAGATTTGCGTATCTCAAACGTTGTGAATGAATCTATAACATTGTTCCAATCGACTATCAATGAATCAATTCGTGCGATTGATGGTGGGTTGTTCTTGATACGACTAATCAAACTTTCAATATCAGATTCATTTCCTTCTACAACAATCTTTACACCTGCATCCCCTAAGTTTAGAACAAACCCTGTGAGCGAGAGAGATTTAGCAATGTTGTGAATAAATGGTCTAAATCCAACTCCTTGGACTATCCCTGTCACATGAATCTCAGCTCTTTTCTTCACAGACCAATACACCTTGACACTTCCGTGACCACACTCGATATTAATTCAGTGAAGTGACTAAATTCAATATTGTAATACAAAAAATACTAGTATCATATTGATTCTTTGTAGGTCCTCTTAAGGCTCTTGTAGGAAAAAGGTTTGAGTAGCCTTGACAATCCGTAGTGTACGTACCCGATCATTAGTTCGAGAACCTGAAGCAACTCCTTCAATACTAGCTTCAATACCCGAATGTCTTAGAAACGCACTCAAAGAGGCTATCAATACGAGAGGACGAGGAAGCAAGTCCGTTTTAATCTCAAGTAACAGTCTCACTAATAGATTCATTTTTTCAAGATGGGGCATACGACCATCACAACGTAGAAGATACAAGAATCTCTTTACCTCTGTAAGAAAACAGAGTCGTGTCGTGTTTCAACACTTTCTTCTACGAGGACGAGTTGAATGGATTGATGATTCAGGAAGGCATATTTTCGGCGTTTACAAATTTGATGAAATCAGAGGAAATCTAATTCTCGGTTTTATTGTAATGACGCCCGAGTCAGAATGGACTCTCTCTAATAGATAATCATCCTAATTATTCTGAGATTACAATAATTTCATTATTATACTAAACTGAAAGCTACATAAGTCTCTATTACTATTCATTTGTATACAAAATTGTATCCACTCATTAGACCTTTCAAAGAGGAGAATATAATGGTTTTAAAACGCTCTATTTACGATTTAAAAGGTTTTGATAGTCGATAGAAAAATATCTCTGAAACATGGAAATCAAAGATGGTGAACAAACTTGGGATCTAGAAATGTTAAACAAAGCAGCGAAAAGGAAGTCATGAAACAACTGACATCTGGTGCGCGGCAGGTATTGAAAGAACCAATTCTCAAGAAACTCCAAGAAGGATCGATATTAAGTGAAGCTCAGATGGAAACATTGCTCATTGATCTAGTGGTCGAAGATAGCTATGGGACTCATATCACATACGAGGACAAAGCTGCATATCGATCAAAACGTGGTACTAGGTCACGAGGTGTTTCAAGAGGCGCATTCAATAGAACACTAAACCAAGCTCGCCGGAACCTTTCTCGTTGTCTTTATACAATGGTACTCTTAGCATACCTAGGTCTCTTTGAATTAACAATATTCCGTCCTTTTGAGGAAGTGGCTGCTCGTATAGGTGATTATCGAAGAATTCGGGACATCCTTGCTGGTAAAGTTGAGTTGACTACAGAAGAGCTAGAAAGCGTCAGAGCTACTGAACGAACAATAATGTCTGCACTTGATGAGCTTTCATCATCACTTGTTCTCAAATCTGAAATATCAAAAAAGAAGTCTGACTGATTAATAAAAGAAAACGGCTCGAGCGTGTCGCACCGAGAAGCATCCCAACGCATTTGAGCACAGTCCTTTTCCAGATCTCAAGCAACCATTAGGTCATCCTGGAGGTTTGTTTGAGGAGATAGAGATGACAATGACGAACGCCTGAAACATCGGAGATGTGTACTCTGCCGACGTTGGCCTACTTGCCATTGTACGACACACTCATATTTTACATAGTCACATTGATACATAGTTCTAATCTTAGAACGACATTTTCAACCTATTTTCAAGTTTTATTTGGCGCTTTATCCGATATCATAATACATGTAATACAATATTAATGTCCTAAGAAACCTTAATCGTAATCTCGCTTTGATTACAAACAATACATGAAAAACAGTAGTGATATTTCTTGGCTGATGAAAATAGTCGTGATAGACTCTTCAGAGCTGTTAGGGAACGTATCAAGGAATCTGATGAGCAAGATCAAATATTGATGATAACAAACGCAATTGGAGACCGGCGATATAGAGACCTAGTAGATATAATTGCTGGAATTGAGAGTGACGATGGATGGTCTACCGCACTTGATTTTTTAATGAAAGCAAAGAATCAGAAGTATTCCTCGCCAATCTCCATTGGTCAAGACAAGACAAAACTGGAAGAACTAAAGTATAGAGAGATGATATTCGAACTTCTATCATGCAATGGACTAGAACCAATCGCTATAGATACAATTGAACTTCTCAAGGAACTTGATTCTGAACCTTCACTCGTAGATGCCTCACGTGCTCTTGTTCCCAGACTGGAAGAATTAGCAGTCAAACAAATACAAACCGGTGACACACTATTCTTCGACTTTTCTGACAATGTTTCAGTTTCTCAAGAAACTGTGAATTTACTAAACCAAACAAGTAATGAGATTATTCAGAGTGTTTCACTAAAACAGAATGATAATCTAGTAAATATAGATCCCCTGTGGTATAGTGAGTATGGCAGACTTGCACTATCACAACTCGGAATCAAAGGCAATATAGTGAATTCAGAAATCCTTGATAGTGTATTATCAGTAATACAAGTGCCAACATCTATTAAAACAAGAATTGAAGATGTTTCTTCTTTCGCAGACACAATCGGGGACATATCGCATCGTCCCTCGAATACAGTGTATAGAAAAATGCATACTCATCTAATTCATCATGAAATAAATGAACTAGGCTTGCTGGCAAGCAGACACTCGATACCATTACTCAATGCTCTACTTGATGAAGCATTATCTGCATACGAGAACTCATCATCTGCCACTGGCTACAAAGAGATACTCAACCATATCAATGCACACATAGCGATCCGTAACGTGGAATCAATTCTCGCGCTAGAGAAATCATCACAAATGAAGAACACACGTATTGCAACTACAGCTATCCTAGCCATGGGGAATTTCTACCATGAATCATCTATCGCAGCACTTGCGAAGTTATTGTGTGCTCAAAAAAGTGTTGAGATAGAAAAAGTTGTTATAAAATCAATTGAGAATGTTTACAAGAAATGTCCAGAAGCGGATTATGTTATTACTGACCTGTTAAATACAGAGTGTAGAAATCGCGGAAAGCTTAAGAAGCTACACAGCCGACTCAGCAAGAAAAAGTCGTTGTATTACTAGTAGTACGATGAATACTAATTCTGACGACAGACATAAATCACACTCATTTCTGGCGTGGACCCATGAACGGTTCTGATACCAAGTTGGTCAAGAGCATGGATCCATTCTTCAATCCTAAGAGAGTGGCTCTTGTTGGTGCATCTACAGATTACAGGAAACTTGGTAATTCAATTTTGATGAATCTATTAGCTTCTGAGATTGAAGTGTTCCCAGTGACACGCAGCAGAGACCGTGTATTGGGTGTACAGGCATACGAAAGTCTTAGCAACTTACCCAAAACTGTTGATTTGGTGATAGTTGCAGTTGCTGCCAAATATTGCCCTTCACTAATGCCTGAAATCAGAAAAGCAGGTGCAACAAATGCAGTAATAATTTCTGGAGGGTTTAGCGAAGCTGGACCTGAAGGAGCCGAGTTAGAAAAGTTGCTAGTAATGGCAGCTAAAGACTCAGGAGTTCGTATAATTGGTCCAAATTGTGTTGGAGTATCCAATAGTCGTTTGTTTAATGGTACATTCACAATGATGCCTGAAAGGGGTAATATTGCATTTATTTCACAAAGTGGAGCTCTTGGGGGAATGATCATTTACACCACCAGAGCCAAGAGAATTGGAATGAGTAAATTTGCCAGTATTGGTAATTCTGCAGATGTTGGATTTGTTGAAATTCTCAACTACTTCAGAGAGGATTCAAAATCCTCAGTGATTGCAGCATATATTGAGGGTGTTGATGAGGGCCGAGCACTCTTTGAGTCCTTACAAAATGCAGCGAAAGTAAAACCTGTAGTAATATTGAAAGGTGGAAGAAGCGAAGCAGGTAGTCGTGCAGCTCAGTTTCATACCGGATCACTAGCTGGTTCTACCAAAGTATTTGATGGAATGTTACGTCAAGCCGGTTGCGTCACTGCACCAACCTTAGATACTCTATTTGAAATCTGTAAACTCTTTGATTATCAACCGACACCAAGGGGAAATCGTATTGGTATTATTAGTAATACAGGAGGGGCTGGAGTTCTTGCGGCTGATGCAGTGTCCAATCTCAACCTCGAAATTGCTCATCTTGAAGGACAAACAAAAGACGAACTCCGACGAGTTCTTCCTCCAATAGCTTCTATTACCAATCCAATTGATGTAGTTGCAAGCGGTGGTAGACGAGAATACAAGATAGCTACTGAACTCCTATTGAAAGATTCCAATGTTGATATACTCCTTGTCATATGTGCAGTTCCAACATTCGCGGGGATGACGCAGACAGAACACGCAGCAGGAACCTTGGAAGGTTTTCGCTCTGCAGGAATGGATAAACCCATTGTAGGAGTATGGTCAGCTGGTGATGTTGGTAAACCAGGAAAAGATCTTCTGGAAATGAATAAGATACCCTGTTATGATGACCCTGCACAGGCAACACTCTGTATTGCACGAGTTGCTGAGTACGCAGAGATACATCGATAAATCTGATACAGATTATTTGTCAATATCTAGAACTCCTAATACCAGTATTACAATTAATAAGATATTTAGGATTCAAGATACTCATTAGCAATCTGTGGAAATTCCTGTGCGACTGCCTCACGTAGTTGTTTCTCTACCCACATACTCAGGTTAATTGCCTTTGATTTTCTGATTGCTTTGAGACACGCTCTAAGATCAGTTGGAATAGAGAAAGAAACGATAGGACTTTTACGTTCTTTATTTGGGACTGAAGATAACAGTTCACTTTGTTTTGCTATTGATTCAGTTTCTCCAGTAGTCAGTCTTGTTGATTTTTCCTCTTCATCTTCTTTCTCTGCTTCTTTTCTATATTTTCCAAGTAAACTCATTTCATTGTACCTCCCTGAGTAAGGTTGCGTATGCCTCAGAAACAAGTTCAGCAATGTTCTTAGTCACATCTGGATTTCCAGAATTTCTAAGATTCTCAGCTGCTACTTGTTGACATCCGCGTGCAAGCATTCGTATATCACGTGGATTTCCTTTTGCTGCCTTATTGATGACTTTCACTGCTTCTTCAGCAAAGGGGTAAATATCGAAGTTCTTTGAATCGAACCTATCAATTTGTCCTCGTGCGTAAGCAATCCGACGACCCATGAACTCCCTCGCTTTTGCATCATTGAGTGGAGGAACATCAAGAGGTTCGGTACGATCTGCTATCTGCGGCAAGAAAGAAAGCATCGCATTCCAGTACATTAACGTTCCAGACATAACTAGAGTGAATATGGGTTCATCAAGGACTCCTGCGTAAGTATCAACCATTTCTTCAGTCGGCAAATCCGCAAGGAATCTTAACTTATGAAACGCAGCTTCTTGATTATCTG
This sequence comes from uncultured archaeon, assembly GCA_964590575.1. GTDB lineage: Archaea > Asgardarchaeota > Thorarchaeia > Thorarchaeales > Thorarchaeaceae > SMTZ1-45. The sequence continues at coordinate 7,179 of CAZPWM010000009.1, read as the reverse complement.
CAACATCTTCAATGAATAATGCGGTACGGCACTGTTCTTCGATATATCTACGAAGACTTTCTTTTGCAACTGCATCAATAATCTGACTGGATTCCCACGATCTTCGATATTTTATTCTAAGAGAATCAGCGATAGCAGAAGCCATCTGTTTCTCATAGAGCCCGGTCATACCAACATAGCCAGTGATGAATTTGTTGCCTTTACGGTCAGCCAGTGTAGGTAAATCTCTTAATGCCAAAAGCATCAAGGTACTCTTACCAGAACCTACTGGACCTCGAATAAAGACATGACGTTCATTCGTAATAATCAAGTCAACAATGGAATCCAAGAAGTCACTATCTTCTATGTACAAACGACTGTCTGGCATCTTGAAGCCACGAAAAGGTGAGAATCTAGCACCTATCTTCTCTTCCCATGCGCGAAGCACCTCTTTTCGGGTATTGAAGTGACGAATAAGTGCACTCTCATGTATTGCGATTGTCATTTTGCGGACCTCTAAAGATATGGTATCACAAGTACTTCATGTAATACAATTTCCAAACGTTTATTCTTGATATAAAACCTGTGGTAAATCTTGTCATTCAGACACAACCTTTTTGAAGAGAATGAACTGGCTGAGTGTTCAACTCAAGCTCTAATCAAGAAGCATTATAGGAGTCTCTTGGAATGGATGTCGATCGAATTAAACACATCATGAACTCGCTGATGATTTTCTCTTTCCTCATTTTTGGCGCCCTTTCAGGAATCATCCTGATAACAGATGTTCCACTAAACAACACATCTGTTGCTCTTCCATTTGCATTCCTGTATATCTCCACTGCCACATTTGTGATTACAGCTCAAATCAATGAACGTCCAAAATTGATAAAGAAATACCTTCGCGACTGGTTGATTATTTGTTTTGTTGGAATAATCATTAGTGCATTAGCTTTCACATTCCACTAATATAGAACACAAGAGTTTAGAGCCGCTATGATATACACCACGATACTCTACTCTTTATAGATGTGACAACCATGAGTAAGATTCTGTCTGGCACAAAAACCACTCGCATGGAACTACTTGCCCTAAAAAATAGGATGCGACTAGCTGAAAGAGGACATGACCTTCTTCGAGAGAAACGTGACTCTCTCATAATGGAATTTTTTAATGCCATAGCAGAGATTAAAGAATCTAGAGCGAAAGTGGATATTGCACTCTCAGAGGCTTTCTCAGCACTGACTCAAGCAAAGATGCTAATGGGTCCAGCTAGAGTTGTGGAATTTGCATATGCTAGTAGATTTGAAGCAAATCTTAGTATCTCAACAAGATCAATGATGGGCGTTAGGGTTCCGGTCCTATCAGTAGAACAACACACCCCTGACCTTCCTTACTCTCTCTCGGATTCGAGTGCTAAATTTGATGTGATGAGTGAAAAATTCAAGGACGCGCTGAATGCAATTACACGTCTAGCAGAAATCGAATCAACCGTGAAACGTCTTGCTCTCGAGATTGAGCGTACAAAACGTCGAGTGTCAGCTCTTGAAACCGTAGTGATTCCTCGTCTCGACGCTACTGCACGTTTTGTAAAGCTTGCACTAGAAGAACGCGACCGTGAAGACTTTGTCAGACTGAAGATGGTACGTGATTGGATTACTCAAGAGGAAAAATAATATTCGTTTGTATTAATTGTAATACAATATCTAACGTCTTAATTTGAGAATAGCAGCTGCCAAGTCTCCTCCAGTTTCTTCCAAAGCCTGTTTTGCCACTTGGATATTAACACCTGTTTGACTGGCGACCAATGCTGCATCTTCCATGGGTATCTCAATCTTCTTTTCAATCTTAACTTCTGGAGTTACATCAGATTTGCTCTCAACGCTTCCAGATAGTCCTCTTTCACTCTTGGTTCCAGACATCTGAAACGATTCACTACCTGCTTGTTTAATCATAGTGAGCTGAACATTAGAGATGACCCACTCTCTATCAGCGAAACGGATAATCACCTCTTTCACGCCATCAACATCCTTCTGTTCAATACCCATTTTCTTCATCATGCGTTCAATTTGCTTAGGTGACATTCCTCTAAATCCCATAGATCTATCTCCAGTTTCTTGTTCAAAAAGTGAAGGTAGTAACATTCACTTGTATTATACACAGCTGGAAATGTAATAGATAAAACGATTACGCTTCAGATGTGACTGCGATGTCAAATACATAATGTTTCATGCCTGGAGAATAATTTTTGACATGATACACACTAGTTGTAGAAGAATACCCATAATTCCTACATACCTGATCTATCTCTATCATAATATCAGACAGCTCAAACTCGGGGGCATTCATATGCATATGGATAAACCCTCCATCTTCCACAATGGTATCAAGAGCGAAGGGAAGATACTCAATCGTGTTATGCAAATATCCCATAACAACCCGATTGGCTATTTTTTTAGGATGCACTTCACAACAATCTCCCAATAACGCGGTCACTCTGTTTTCTAATCCATTCAACTTGATATTTTCAAGCAAGAAATAGTATGCATCAGGATTAATCTCGATTGCAATGACCTTTACCTTGGCTTTTTTCGCAATATGAAGTGCAAATTGTCCCACGCATGAAAACATATCGACCACTATTTCATCATCTTTGACAAGTTTAGACAAACGGGTTCGTTCTTTTCGATTACCCCCTGAGAATGTCAAACGAAGTGGGTCCAGTTGAAATTTAACTCCGCTTTCTAAATGTGTAGTAATTGTATTACGATTTCCAGCAACCAACACATAAGATGGTAGTCTTGTAATACCCTCAGTAGACCCAGTCCTTACAGCTACTGATAATATACGTTTATCATATTCCAAAGTTTTCTTACCAATAAGTGAGGCATACTCCATTGTATCAAAATCTAGATGTACTAGGGCAACATGTCCTACAAGATGAAAACCTGAAGGAAGTATAACATCACGAGAAACTATACCACATAACTTGCTTCTGAGGAAATCCTTGTACCTCATCGTTGTTCACAAATCGCTAGACTTGACTAGCAGTACATATTACTAGGAGCACCATCACCCAATCCTCGTTCTTGGACTTTGGATATAGCTTTTCGGAAATCATCCTGAGTGACGCATGTTCTTTCATCACGAATCGCAAACATCCCTGCTTCAGTACATATTGTCTTGATGTCCGCACCAGTTCTGCCCTGAGTCACAGAAAGCAACTGATTGAAATCTATTTCATTATCTATATTCATTCCTCGGATATGAATCTTGAAAATCTCTTTTCTACTCAAATCATCAGGTAATGGGAATTCAATAATTCGATCAAACCGACCTGGTCTTAGAAGTGCAGGATCCAAAATATCTGGACGATTTGTTGCACCCAAAACAGCCACTTGACCACGACTCTCAAAGCCATCCAGTTCGCTTAGAAGCTGCATTAATGTACGTTGTACTTCCCTATCTCCCGAGGTAGCGATATCAAGCCTATGAGAACCCACTGCATCGAGTTCATCAACAAAGATGATTGCTGGTGCCTTCTCCTTTGCAAGCATAAATATCTCCCGAACGAAACGAGCTCCTTCACCTATGAACTTCTGAACAAGCTCAGAGCCAATGACACGAATGAAAGTGGCATTTGTTTCATGAGCAACTGCACGAGCACATAGAGTCTTACCAGTTCCTGGTTTACCTGTAAGCAATACTCCCTTTGGTGGTTCAATACCAACTTCTTCAAACAATTCAGGTTTTAAAAGTGGAAGTTCTACAGTTTCTCGAATTTCTCGAAGTTGATCTTGGAGTCCTCCAATATCTAGGTATGATACATTAGGCGCTTCTTCAATTTCCATTGCTCGTATTATTGGATCCCGAGATGGTGGAAGTTCTTGCGTAATTGCGAATGATCTCTGATTAAGTGCCACCAACGCTCCAGGTTGAAGTTTGTCCTTAGTAATTGATGAGGCTACATGAACTACAAAATTCGGACCTGTGGAACTCTTGACTATAGCTCTACCATCCTCAAGCATTTCAGTTATTGTAGCAGTAATTAGAGGTGATTGTCTCAGCTTTTCTAGTTCAGTTCTCAAGGTTTGGGTTTCTTTCTCAAGCCGACTTCGTTCAGCTTGGAGTATCTGTTTCTCCGTTTCCAATGCCCTGAGTCTACGTTCTAGATGCCTTGTATAGCTCTGTGAATAAGCCGAATCATCGACACTACCTTCGTCCTTTGTATCTGTAGTCCCTGGCAATGGATGGCACCTCAGGACTTCATCAACTGTAGATGTTTTAAGGATTGCTTTGAGGGAGCCAATCATTATACAGCTTGACTATGTTAACAATCGGCAATCTTTATCAACACCCCCTGATTCATTAACAACCAGAGGGAATCTGCTGTGCCCAGTTGTGAATTATGTGGCAGAAACATGAAGGGTCGCGGTCGAAACGTAATAATTGAAGGAGCTGCAATGCTAGTCTGCCCACAGTGCTCTGCTAAATTCGGTAACCAACCCACATCTTCGGAATCTCGATTATCATCAGCTCCTCGAACTCGTCCATCTTGGATTGGGGATCCTGAAATATCAACACCTACTCAACCTAAGCGAGTTTCTGCTTCTAAACCCAAACCTAGGTCTGGTGTCTTAATTGATGACATGGAATTGATAGAGGACTATGACAAAGCAATCCGTGCAGCTAGACAAAGGAAACAGCTCTCCCAAGAAGAACTTGCTCAGAAGATTGGAGAACGAATCTCAACACTGCAATCAATTGAAACCGGTCGATTGAAACCCATAGGAAAAACCATACGCGGTCTTGAAAGAGAACTTGAGATATCTCTCTTAGAACCTGTTGGAACTGCACCAATCAAGGTAAGTAAAGACAAAACCAGCGCAGGTCCCACTCTCGGTGATAGAGTTATCGTGAAGAGGAAAAAATCGCAGAAGGCGCGTCAAGAAGGTACCGAAGCGAAGTGAATATATAGTATTTGGACGTATAATACTATAGGTGTAAATTTCCACTGCGGATGTTTTCGCCGTTAATTGGGTCAGTCGACTAGCTATATTACACACTTAGGTGATTACATCAATGGTTCATACGAATTTCAATCATGACCTCTTCCGACTTGTTGTTGAGGAAATTGCTGGTAAGGAAGGGGTAGATGTATCGACTGTCCTCGTCAATGCAGAAGAAACCACTGATGAAGAAATTGCAACTAAGACTGATCTCAAGCTAAACATTGTTCGAAGAATACTATACAAACTACATGATAATCATCTAGCATCTTATAGACGAATCAGAGATGCAAACACTGGTTGGTTTCTGTATTACTGGCGAATTGACCCAAAAAAGGCACAAGCTTTAGTCAATAGAAAGAAACGAATGGTACTCAATCTCCTTGAACAAAGACTAGAACATGAGAGCAATAATGATCTATACTCATGTGTCAACCGCGATTCGTCTCCTGTACCATTTGAGGAGGCAATGAACCTCTCTTTCCGTTGTCCCACATGTAATGGTCAACTAGAGTTTTTAGATAATGAAAGAGCAATCTCATTCTTAAGAAAACGTGTTGAAGAGCTCAAAGCTGACTTAGAAGCATTCACATAGCGGATTTACCATCTTTTATTGTTCACTTGTATTACAAAAGGTACTTAGCACATCTCAGAGAAGCTAATTTGAGGTTCTCAATTGAAGACTGTTGTTTTGTTTTCAAAGGCATATGGCGCATATAGAGGTCGACTGCTGGAAACAATCAGATCTGAGATTTCTGAATTGGTAGCTGAACTTAATGCACAGATTACAAGTTTAGGTACCGACAAGAAGAATCACATTGTTGTGAATATCAACGGCGAAGATGAGGAGTTTGTAGCCAATGCACTCGCTAAGGAGTATGGCAGGTCTATCCAATCAGATAACCTAGTTCCAAACAAAACTTACCTCAGCCAGCTCATAGATGTTGGAAAGGTAGGTTATGGACTATATTCAGATATAGGGGTCACTAACTCGAAACAAATGGATGCACTAATCCCACTTCATCGGTTACGTGAACAACTTGATTTGCACAGTTCTTTAAGGACAATCACAGAGGCTTTTGTTCTTGTAGATTATCTTCCAGTTGAGGTAAATCTCACAGGCATCGATTTGTACAATAATAAGGTAGAAGCTGAATTCAATCAATCCACACTGACACGTATTTCAGAATGGATACAGGATGATCATGAACGACTCTTGATATTTGGCGCCAATCGAAGTCAAATAGAAAGTTCACTGAAGAAAGCAAACCATAGAGAAGATATCTACGAGATAGAACAGCTTGGCAAGTTCGAGTTTTCTCTTAGATGTAAAAGAAGCACACATGCTTCTGGAATACTTGCTGCAATTGGTCCTAGACTTAGAGGTGTTCCAATGCATCTTTTCATACCAAAAGAACTTGGAGCAAAACATAATGCCAAGACTTGATATCTGGCTCGTAGAAACAGGCCAATTCTCCTCTCGTCAAGCAGCTAAAAGAGCTATCAAGGATGGTCTAGTCGCAGTCAATGGACGAGAATGTAAACCATCAACTAAAGTATCTGAGAAAGACAAAATCGATCTGTTGAGCACTGAAGCTGATGTTCCCCAAGGTTTTCAGAAGCTGAAAGAACTTGATGAGCGACTTCAGGACAAACTAGTCTGTAGTGCATGTATAGCTCTCGACATTGGTAGTTCCGCAGGTGGATTTCTGATTTATTTAGCCGAAAAGGGTGCAAATGTCATAGGAGTTGAATTTTCTAAGAGATTTGCTGAGGAGTTACATGCCATAGTAGAGAAATATCCGAAAATATCGATTATTTTCGCTGATGCTTTTGAGATGGACCCAACTATTATCGCTAACGAAGGACAGCTTGATCTCCTTCTTGTTGATGTTACCACCGACCCTGAAGGCACTTTGAAACTGATTGAGAAATTCACACCTCTACTCAAAAAGGAAGGACGCATGCTTGCAGCCTTCAAATCGAACCATAAGTCCGATACACTGAAACCCTTCAAAGATGATATCTCCCAACTCGGGTATGAACAAATTCAGGAGATAATCCTAGAGGAAACACGTCAAGAAATCCACATCACTGCAATTTACATGTAAGCAACTTTTTATTGAGATAACAAACCCAACTCTTTCAGGGGCGGTAGTCTAGCCCGGCTATGATGTCTCGCTTACACCGAGAA
>CAZPWM010000008.1:0-56004 GCA_964590575.1 uncultured archaeon | reverse complement strand
ATATTGATATTATTGACAGCTTCATGGCTTTTGCCACGACAGAATCTACGGAGGCTAAGTAGAATGAGTGAGATAGAAGTCACTGATCTAGAGTTGCTCACGCCTATGGATAAGTAGCGATTCTATTTCCTCTCAGAATTTTCATACGAATTTGTGGTAAATCATCTTTTCCGAGTTACATCATTATCTCCCTCGGGGAGAACTATAGCACAGGAATATTTGCAGGGAAAACGCCACGTCAAAACCTTTGTTTTCACAATTGGTTATAATAGATGAAATTTGTATTGCTTTCTCAGATCCATGAATAGAATTGCAAGTGGGATCACAACCAATAGAAAAACGATAGCAAGGGTCAATGGATAATAAACGAAATCAATCAGAGTCACCGAAGAAACAAGGAAAACTAACCAAACAGCCGCAATCAAGCAACTGAACACAAATCTCAGTCTTCGAACTCGTCCTGACTCAACTATTCCTCTAGCCCTCATATTCTCCCCTGATACCTAGAGAAAGAAGCAGAGAGATCAAAATAAAAACAAAGTCCAGAAAATCTCGATATAATCACCTAATGGTGATACTAGCTGGAGGCGCATAGTCGTTTCACTGATGCTTTCACATCTGAACTATTAAAGAACTCGTGATTGAGAATAATCTGTCATCTACCCACGTATAAAAATGTCCTATGCCTCACTATTGTAAATGCTACAAGCGCAACTATGGCAGATATTATGAAGACCAACATGCTTTGAATAGAAGAAAGCATCATTACATTTGGACTGAACGGAGCTGATGGTGATTCAAAATCAAACAACGAATAAAAGCCCATATTATAGCGGGTTTCACTCTTCGCATCAATATGTATGGACGCCACAAAGTCCGACTTTATGATTACAACCCAGCCCAACCTATATTCGTGACCAGGATGTGTCCCCACCCGCTCGAAGACTAAACCTGTTGCCTGAATCTCATATTCTGTAAGGTTCATGGGGCCTTCAAGATAAGCTATTGCAGACTGTTCTGCTCTCTCTGGAGAGATTATGTCCTCTGTTGGAATTGTATCTATGTGTATCCAGTGATAGCTAAATCTGAGGATTGCACTTGCTTCAACATCAGCAAAAAGATGAACTCCGTTGTATTCTATTAGCGCTCCATTCACGAAATTGTAGAAAGAAATCTTGAAAACATCATGATGGAGAATATAATCGTAGACAAAGGTAGGACCAACATATTGAGCAAAAGGTGAGAGTGTGTAGTTGAATTGATCTAAGAAATCATATACGAGATCCTCTAATTTTGTTGTGCTGGCAAAGTGACTCTCAGTCTGATTTAGAAAGAATGGTGAATGTCCTATAGGCCATACAGATGAAAAGTAATTGACTTTCCCACTTATGGCATTCACGTCAACATTGATTCTTAGATCTTCTCCAAGGAATCGAAGGTGCCAACTTCCATCATCAAGCCCACCTGCATTGTCATATGAAACATTCATATCAGACAAATACCAGATCCGCGAAACAAAATCAAGAGCTGTAGAAACTGCACTACTCTCATTTACTTGTAGAAAATCATCATAGTCAGATTTCATTGTTATTGATACATCAGTTTCAACAATTGGGTGTGCTGGGAACATTACAGTATCTGGTTCTGATTCGACCATATCAGCGAACACAGAGTCAAGGACAGGCACTCCTTGCGATGTTGCCTGGTGTGAGGGATATCCTACTACTTGTACAACCAAGAGGGGAATTGTCAGCCCGCCTGAGATGATGAGAAAGAAGATTAGAACAATGTTTCTATTGTTAGTAGCGGATAACATGATGTGGACACTCTCTCTATTATATGGTTATATCTCAATTAATTAGTCTAGTTTTTGAGCAGCACTGAGCAACTTCTAGAGCGGTTGAAGACGCCACATTCTGATAGATTCACACCAGAAAATGATGCAATTGATTATCAATACTAGTATTAGTATCATAATGGCTGAGTTAATCTGCCATCCAAATATGTAGAAGCATGACACAAGGAGTGCAGTATTGAGGGTCCCATAGAAGACAAATCGTGGAACAAAGAGTACTCCTGATCCTACAAATAGACTAAGCAACCCTGGTCTGATTCTACGTTTGAGAATATAGTATCCGTCATTATCGGTAGTTACAAGACCAAGATCAATAAGTTTTGATAAATGATGGAGAGCAAGACTTGAACTTGAAAGTCCTGCAAGTCGTTGAATCTCACGTGCTCTTCGCGGACTGCTTTCTCGTAACAGGAGCCAGTATATGAGGAGCGTATTTCCTTTAAGTTCTGTAGCGATTTTATCAAAGCTATGCAAGTCATCATTCTCATTCGGTCGTTCACTGTGCATATCAGGTCGTCCTCATACAATTTCCAATCTTCTAACTAGATTTTCATTACTATGCTCCCGACATAGTCTAACCTGCATTTAATGAGGGTCAGGATTGTATTAAGCTTTCACTCTCAGCTCCAAGATTGATGGTGTACTAAGAGGGTGTTGTCATTATAGTTATATCATAATAGTCTCCTGAATACTGTTCCACATCTATTCGGACGTAGTATTTTCCTGAATATTGGGCCTGATGACCAATACTTCTATAATTTCCTACAGTGCTATACGTTATTTGGTTCAAATATCTATCATATAATCGGATTCGTAAGTATCCACAAGTACTGTAATCCGATTCCGTGAAGAACAAGAATTAGATGATAGAGTCCTAAAATATGGAAAAGAACTACGTGACGAAATTTTCGGGACTGAGTGCAAATTGTGTGGAATACCGTATGAGCATGTCCATAGAAAGGACGGAACTCCCCACAAGAGTCACATTCTATGGTCAAGGAAATCTCTTCTGAAGCTGAATCCCGATGAATGGGCTGCATTGTGCGTGCCATGTCACAGAGTTACACATACGTTGATGCGCGCATACGATTTCAATTGGAGCCAGATAGAAGAGAAAGTGAAAGGTATGCTGGGTAGGACGAGTTTCCGTGAGAAACTGAAAGGTGCTCTGTCGAAACGGTTTTAAGCATCCCTCAGCGGTTTCGTCAAAGCCACTCTAAATTTAGGAGTATTACATCTTGGCAGAAATTGAAGTTACAGACCTTGAGTTACTCACCCCAATGGATCGTTACCTTGCTGCAGGTTGTCACATTGGCACACAAGTGAAGACACAGGATATGGAGCCCTTCGTTTATAGACAAAGACCAATCGGTCTCTATGTTCTCGATGTTCGAAAAACCGACGAACGAGTCCGAGTAGCTGCTAAGTTCCTTGCCCGATTTGACCCATCAAAAATAGTGGTTGTTTCGGGAAGAGTCTACGGTAAGAGACCTGTCGAAACATTTTCCTATTATATTGGTGCTCATGCTTTCACTGAGCGTTTTGTACCAGGGACCCTCACCAATCCAAACATCGCAGGTCCGAGGACCTACATTGAGCCTGATGTGGTGATTCTCACGGATCCAAGGACTGACCAACAAGCCCTTTCAGAAGCCGCTAAGATTGGAATTCCAGTAGTTGCACTTTGCGACACTGACAACGTGACCACAAATATCGACCTTGTGATTCCAACTAACAACCGCGGTCGCAAATCTTTAGCACTAGTGTATTACCTCTTAACTGCACAAACACTTCGTGAAAGGGGCGATATGCCAGAGGAAGGTGAAACTGCATTCACTCCTGAGGACTTCGAACCTCAGGCCCAGCGGTTCTGAGTTTTATTCAACTATGGAAACGACGCCATTAGTGGCGTCAACTTCCACTTTCTGCCCTGTTTTAATCTTTTCAATTTCTATTTGATCTACTGCAGGGATTTCAGAGATGATACACCCTACAGCCACGACAGGGTCGGTTATTCTGTTGACTATTGCTAGTGGTGCCTTCTCTGCTTTCTTGAGAGCGTAAAGAACGTAAGAACCCACAGTAGAACCCTTGCCTGTGGGAAAAACAAGTATTTTTCCGGAAACAGATTTTCCTTCAAGATGGTGCCCCTTCTCAACTATCTCTCCAGTTTCTGGGTCACATCCTCCATAGAAGGAGATATCCTCTCCTGTAACTAGAGCTTCTCCCATTATTTTCCCCTTGAAGATTTTTCTGCCTTGCATTAAGACACTGCCTCCTTGATACACTCCTCGACGGTCCGTATCTCAGTCTTGAACTTATTCTTTCCTCGGGCATAGAAACACGCTTTCGCTGAATCAGTCATTAATCCAGTGAATCTCCCTTTCAAGGGAGCAACAGCACAACATGCATCAGAAACGAGGAACGCTCCCGCACTCTCAATCTTATCGTAGAATCCCATCTTTATCGCAAGGTCCTTGGTTGGTTTTGCAGTTGTAATCCAGACAGTTTTACCTTCCGTCACATGTTTACCATCAAGCATCTCTGCAATAGTAGCAATCTCTTTGATGCTAGCATGTGGACATCCGACACTGATGAAGTCGATATCTGCCTTTTCATCATCGAGTTGAGTGCGTGCTTCATTCAAGTCATCTTTTGTGATGACCTCGGTCGTTTCCGGAATAGTAGTCCTGTTTGGAGTGATCCCTTCCATGTGGAAGATTGCTACGCCTCCATATGTTGCCACAGATGCGCTGAAAGACTTCAATTGCTCCATGGTTGCTGAATCAATCTCTGTGATGTACGGTACTGTTTTTCCAGTTCTTTCTCCAATAATGTAACCAAGCAAACCAAAATCATCAGTTTCCCTCAGGTCTGTCTTAACCGCGTATTTCACTTGAGCCACTCGATTCTTTTGAAGATGCAGCCCATATTCTGCAGTTTTTCCTGTCAATGCTGATGCCAGCGCACTGGGGCCCCCTTCTCTATTGGTCAAAGCACCAATTACAGAATTAGAGAAACAAACAGCAGAAGATTCTGCCCATGCAATATGCTCACCGTAATGTGGTAGGTTTCCAATTAGATATGGTGTACATGTACAAGTAGTGATTACACCCATTCTCTCAAAAGCATCAATAACTCTCTGTTGGTTTATTGCAAAATCTTCACTAATTCCATGTTTTTTCCATTCAAGAAGGTCCATTCCAGCAGGATTCAATGTCGTTAGAACTTGAGTCCGACCATCTTCCGCCATCTCAGACAAGTAATCGAGTCCAGCCTCTCCAAGATTGTCATATGACACTCCTGCAATCTGCACGCTTGAAACTGGGATGAGCCTCTCAGCTCCATAGATCTCGCCAAGAGTCGTGATTATCTCCATAGATTTTCTTGTAGCTTTGCCCTGCTTGCCATCAAGCATTTCCTTTTCTTCTTTGGTCAGTTCGAGCCCCATCTTACTCACCTAGATACTTTTTGAGATAATGAATCTCCGAAATCACGTTGACACTTTGGATTGGTCGCATCATAACCAATGAAATGAAGAACATCTCTTATTTCTACTTATTCTACTAAACTTTCAATTTCTGCGGAATAACTGAATCCGATTGGATTCCAAAGCTGTTCTAGGTGCTAATATTTGTATAATATGATAAATAACTAAAGGTGGTTAGGCTGAAAGAATCTAGTGAGAAGGTAAACTTTGCACAAGGATGGAGGGTCGGACCAAAAAAGCTTCGTATTGATGTTGACGAAGTATATAGACAATACTACATTGAGAAGAAGACACTCTTAGAGGTAGCTCATCATCTTGGTTTCAAAACGAAGAAACCTATTGTACGAATTTTCAAAGAAGAAAGATGGAAAACACGAGATAAGATGGAAATTGATTCTGAAGAAGTTTATCAGATGTATTTCGAGAAGAGGATGTCACAAGAAGAGATTGCGAAACATTTTGGTTACAATTCCGCTACTAGAATCCGCCGCATCTTCAAAGAACAAGGATGGAAGATCAGACCTAAAGGTATGAATTTGAATAAGGAGGAAATTTGGCAACTCTATTTCGTTGAGAAGAAGACAAAGAGAGAGATTGCCAAAAAATTAGGTTTCAGGTCATTTACTCCCATTACACGTATATTCAAAGAGAATGGTTGGATATGTCGATCTTCCCGAAAAGAACTCAATCAAGAGGAATTACACCAGCTATACTATGACAAGAAACAATCTATGATTGAAATTGCAAAGAAGCTGGATGTATCTATAGCTCACATCTATGAACAAATCAAAAAATGGGGTTGGACCACAAAAAGGACCCCCATCGTTACAGATGAAGAACGCAAAAACAGAAGGAAAAAATATAGACTTGAAATCCACGAACTGCGAGAAAGGATCTTTGGCACTGAGTGTACCATATGCGGTGAGCCCAAACATCTCATACATAGAAAAGATGGAGCACCACACAACTCCTCCACTCTCTGGTCTAGAGGAAAATTGGAATCGCTTAATCCAGACGAATGGGCGGCATTATGCAAACTGTGTCACGAGGGAGTTCATACACTGATGCAGATTAAGGACTGGGTATGGGATGATATTTTCAGTATCATGAAAAGATGATTTGTGTCTTTGAAATTACCTATTCATCTAGATATTCACTTAAATTCACTTTAGGGAAATCTGCCTTATCATAGCTCTTCCCCTTAGTTTCCAATGGTTTTGTACAATCAAATCCCATTTTGGTCGTAAGCTTTGTGACAGGCTCAGCACTTGGATCCAGGCTTGATCCAGGCTCTTTGTCTTTGATTAGAAGATCTTCATCAGCTTGAAACCTAGTGGCTAGTGCCCATTCGCGCTCTTCATCTGAGTAGATATCGATGTCTTCGTCATAGACCCAGATATGTTTAGCACTCTTGTGCCCTGCAAAGGCCGCTTCTAGGGCTTGAATACCATCATCTTCGTTCTTCTTCTGAACCTTCACAGCAACGTGTAACCAGCTTGCTCCGCCTGGAGTGATATAGACATCAAGAACGTTAATTCCACGTTCCTTAATCTTTCTGAAAACCGTAGGTTCTCTAGGCATCCCCATCAGAATCTTGTGTTCTGAACGTCCTGGTAACAATCCCTGCCAAATAGCACTCTTTCTATGAGTTATCTTCTTCACTTCGAATATTGGCTCTTGTCGAACGATATCTACAGTTTCAGTCAAATCGATGAAAGGTCCTTCCGCGTGTTTTTCTTCAAGCACTACTCTGCCTTCAAGCACAAACTCACAATCTGCTGGTATCATCAAGTCAACATCTTTGGCCTTGGTGAGTCTAATAGGACTCAGAGCATTTGCTATCTCTAGTTCGTTTATTCCAGTTTCAACTGAGGTTGCTGCAGCAATCAGCACTTCAGGTGTATTACCCACACAGAATGCAACATCTACCTCGCCATTACGCTCTAAGAACTTATGAAAATCGCGGCCACTAACAATTCTAGTAACCATTCTATCTTTACCAATCTGCATCGCTCTATGAAAATCTAGGTTCTGTCCAAATTCTGGATCTGCAGCAACTACAACTCCAGAGGATATGTATGGACCTCCATCAACTTTGTTATGAATCAATATAGGCAACAGGTCAAGGTCTACCTTCTCTTCAATCACTTCTTGACACGGTGCATTCTCAATCTGTTCTGGCTCGCTACGATTTTCTATTGCATTTGTGAGAGTTGGGATAATCTGCTCAGGTGTTATCCCAAAATAATCTGCTACCTGCATCTTATTGCAGAACAAATTGCCTGCGACTCGGAATTCACTTTCTTTCACATTCTCAAACAATACAGGTTCAGGTTCAAGGGTCTTTAGTACTCCAGCAATCTCTAAGTTTTTTGAGATGACCTTGCTTATAGTGGTGATTTTTCCATTCTGCTGTAGTTTTTTGATGTATTCTTCAAGTATCATATTTTCACCTCAAAGTCCAAATGATGTGGTCCACACTCCTGCAGCGCCTCCTTTCTTGACTGCCTCTGCTATCCTTTTCATTGTGGGTACATCAGGCGCAAGCGCTATCATATTTCCTCCCCTGCCAGTACCAGTCATCTTAGCTCCAATAGCTCCATTTTCACGAGCAATATCAACTAGATTATCGAGTTCCTTACAAGAAACGGTCAATTGTTGTAGCAGCTCATGATTTCTATTCATCAATTTCCCAACTTTGATGAAATTCAGTTCAATCAAAGCATCTCTAGCATCACTTACAAGTTGGTTGAACTCACTGGAGATTAAATCGAACCAATTTGGGTTTGCATCTTTCTTTTTCTTAACATCCCCTACAACTACTTTTGTACTGGCAGTTAACCCCGTTGATGCAATCACAAGATTTCCCGATTTCCCGAGCTTCATTCTCTCGAACTTAGGAGGACCTCCACCCAGGTCACGTACAAACCAAATGAGTCCCCCAAATGTTGATGCTGTGTTATCAAGCCCTGAAGGAGTACCATGATATCCCGTTTCTCCTATGTAGGCAGTTTGGTTAATCTCGTCGTCATCTAGAGCCAGAGAGTATTCATCGCTTAGGGCTCTAGCAATGGCAACACAGCTCGCAGCACTTGCTCCAATACCAGAAGCACATACCAAATCGCCACCCAAATCAATCTGAAATCCGGTCTTGGTGATATCGATATCGAGATGTTTCAACATATTATCTATCGATGCTTTCTGTTCTTCATACTTTTTCTCCTTATACCCCGGCATGGCTGGGCGATTATCCACAAGTTTCCAACCAAAAGAACGCACTCGCGTGATCATAGCTGTTGTTTCTGAGGCTATCCCTGCAACAAGGGCTGGAAGTCCATAGACAACGAAGTGTTCTCCAAACAGAATTACCTTACCTTTTCCTGAGGCTGTCGCCATTCTCTCTCACTCACAGTGACAGTTTGAAGCCGTCGTAGATAATGGGTACTTTTGAAGTCTTCCTTCGACATTGTTATCTGACCCGATTCAAGAATGAATGTGAGTGAACCACAACAAGAAACTTCTATGTTCCGCCCCTCTCCTGCCGGTGTCACCACTTCCCACATTCAAATTGAATGTAGAATTAGCAAGAGCATTGTCAACGTTCATCGGGATGGGATCCCTCCTGAAGACCTGGCTTCCTTCTCCTGTGTTGATGCTGGAGCATCACTTCCAACCACAGCGAGAGTTTCCACAGTTCTTACCACGGCGGGGTCATCATCACTCTCATTAGGTTCATCACTGAAACTAACAAGGTCCGATTGGACAAAGTGAACAGCCGCGGACTCTCCGGAACCTGATGTCTGTTCCTTCTTGGAGAGTAAGGACTTCCCTTGAGAAGGTTTCTTCTTTCGAGCTTTCGGTGATGCACGTCGTTTGGTTGTTCCTCGAACAACCGCCCTAGTCCACATACCTAGTCCTCTCACAGAGTGCAGTGACTTTGTGAGCATGAGCATGCGTGCTGCAATATTGATACTACCATTTCTGTCAGCATTGGTCTTGTGTCCGCACGATGGACAATGGAAATAGTTCTGTTTGGGTCGTCTACCCTTGCTTCCACACTTCCAACACACAATGGAAGTCCAAGATTCAGGAACAGCTCGGAACCGAGTGTCCTTTCCTTCAACCTTACAACCAAGCTGAGCGAGTCCATGTTTCAGACTATTGGTTATCCGGGCAAAGGCCCAAGAATGTATCATCCCTCTGAACCTCCGCCCCTTGTAGTTTCCTCTCTTCGCACGCATTCGTATATTTTTCAGGCGACCGATGGCTACATAGAGTGTGTACTTCTTGGAAAGTTTGGAGATGTAGTCAAGAAGCTGATGTACGAGAACACGGTCATACTCCTTTGCCACATTCTCCCTTTTGGAACGCATCCGACGGAGTTTCCTGGCAACTCTATCATATGATAGTCCATTATTCCTCCGAGTGTTCATCACACTCTGAAGATCAGCGACAAGTCTATCATATTTCTTGATGACTGCAACCTTCTCCCTCTGGACAAAGTAGCGTGTTTCCCTTGTCTTCTCAGGAGTGAGAAGTGTCGAGCAAGCAGCCTTCTCAATACCAAGGTCAATTCCAAGAATCGCAGCAGGAAGTTTGTCTTCTTGAGTGTCATCAATCACGACCCTAACAGCAATAGTCACCCACCATTTTCTAAATCGATCAGTGAAAATCTGTACTGCCTTTACTTCTCCTCGTCGAATCTGATTCAAATGGAAGGGCAAGGAAGGGCAATGGAAGGGCAATGGAATTAGTGATGAGTTACATGATGATATCCTGAAAGAAGTGGAAAACAAACTTGAGCATTTTGGAATAAGGATTGACTATTACTGAATTGTTATAATCAGAGGTATGTGCAAGACAAATCAGACGGATTGTGAAGAAGTACATGAAGATTCTTGATTTGTTCTGTGGCGCAGGAGGTTTCTCCTATGGATTCAAAGATCACATTGATGACACACATCTCGCCATAGACATTGACTCTTCAGCTCTAGAAACATACAAACTCAACTTTCCTGATTCTATTATTTGGCAGACTGATATTCACAGTCTTCACTCTAATCAAATTGAGGGGACTCTGAATGAAACTCCAGATGTCATTATTGCATCACCACCATGTGAGGAGTTCAGCAAGGCAAATCCTGATAGCAAAAGGTCAGCAGCTGAGAGAATCTACGGTGAAGGGACTGCAAAATTGTTGTTGGATGCTATTCGAATCATAGGCGACCTCACACCACAAGTCTTTGTTATTGAGAATGTAGCTGCACTCCTAAACGCTGGGGGTAAGGAAATTATCCAGAAAGAGTTCGAACGTGTTGGTATTGACGATGTGCATACCAATCTGATACGAGCACATCAACATGGTAATCCCTCCAAACGTCTTCGTGTTTTCTTAAGCAACATCAAACTAAAACCACCAAGAAAAGCACCTCCCACAGTCATGGAAGCAATTGGTGATCTTCCTAGTCTTGGACTTCATCAGATTTTCAGTCCAGAGATGGATGTTCCAAACCATGTAGACTATCCAGTTTCTGAAGATAAAATGAAGGCCATCTCAAAGACCCGATGGGGTCAGGGTGTCAGAAGATTCCGTGTTTCAAAGAACAGAAGTCTCCCAAACTGGGTTCGTTTATTCCCTGATCGCCTATCAACATCAATCAACGGTCTTTCGCGATATATACATCCTTACGAGAATAGACTATTGACTGTGCGAGAACATGCGCGATTGATGAGTTATCCAGACTCCTTTATCTTCGCTGGCTTTTCTGACAGCCAATACAATCAAGTGGGTGAGAGTGTTCCCCCCTTAGTATCTCAGCTAATCGCACAGGAGGTTTGTGCAAACATTGTCTGATTTCCTCAAGAACATCTACGTGGTATTACATAATGTCCACTCAGCATCAAAAACGGCTGAAACAGCTCAAGTTGTATATGGACTCGGTTTTTCGAATTTTGTAGTTTCCAAAGCGGAGGGTTCTGCAGCACAAGCCGGTGTCCCTGATGCAAACCGCTTAGCCATGAGGATGAAACAGAACTTCATTGTCTTACCAGATCTCAAGGATGTCTTGGAAGTCCTTAACATCGAAAAACCATTGCTTATCACATCTCCAGTGCTCACAAAAGAGCGTCTAGATTTGGACCAGCTTTCTGAAAGGGCAAAATTAGGAGAACGAATAGCCATTGTGCTCTCTGGAAGCAACAGCTCATTTTCAAAAAAGGAGATGGATCTTGGGGAATGTCGTAGTCTAGATGCTAGAGTCGACATTGGCCCTTCAGGTACTGCTGCTATAATTCTCTACGCCTTATCCATGAAGAAACAGTGATGATAAGCTTGACTAGATTTGAACTTGAATTCCATTCTTACTATGAAGAGATGATTTAGAGATTACAAAACGACGATTTGACACTAGTCGAAAGGGATATGTTCAGAAAGTACAATATTGAACCAGTAGGACACAGAGGAGCGTATTCGTTTGTTCCTTGTAATTGCCATTGTTGTTATCGCGTGGTTATTGGCTGGCGAAACAGGCACAGAGAAGATAGTAGTCCTACTTTCTGTCGGACTTATCACATCTTTCATAGTTGCAGTGCTAGCTAGTCTGCCACCTATTATAGACATCTCATTGAGCGGGAACGAAGCTATACGAGTTTATCCACCAGCTGCATACCCATTCTGTATTCAACAATATCGTGACTATGATGCACATCTTTTCAGTTATGCAGTAACTTTCGGTTGGCCAGAGGGAATTCCCTTACTACAGTTTGCTCTACAGGAAGACCAATCCCATTTTATCCATGCGCAACATTATTTCTCCGGCTTAAGCATTGGACTATTACTTCTTCTAGTGGTAGTAGTTCTTGTTGGCTTGCTCACTCTAATTGAAAGAAAGACTACAGTTCCGAGAAAACAAAGAAAGTCTTCAGCCCTTTTACTCATTACTCTACAATTAACTCTCATTATACAAATTCTCTCTCTATATCTTAGTGGAAGCATCATCTATCCACTCGGAGGCGTGTTTGTCCTACTTGTTACTCTGTATCCTACCCTTCGAGTTGTTCGTGATGGAAGTTCTTGAGAAACCAGATACGACAAGGATTAGAATAAGGAATGGTGGGCCGGACGAGATTTGAACTCGCGATCCCTTGGATCCGAACCAAGAATCATACCAAGCTAGACCACCGACCCATGAGTTCGAATCAGTCCCCGGTTGGATTGGATTTAATCATTTCGTTGAACCGTTCTCGAAGCCACTTTACAGAACCAAGGAATATTCCATCTATACTGAACACCTCCGAATCTAGAAGATTAGCACATTTATTCTCAAAGAATGGGCCTTGAAATTCAGACTTTGGATAGTTGATAGATACGCCTGAGAGAAGATTATTGAAGCTTGGAAGAGTAAACAATACCGAATCATCATCAGGGATCTCAAGCAATCCCATTGCACGCCTGACACAATTCTTATCCAGTTTTGATTTCAAGACGACAGGAACTGTTCCCACATACCTTCGTCTTCCGGAGCGCCCTATTTCCGGTACTGAGGCATCTCTAAATCTGCGAATCGTTGGATGATTGTGCCCGATAACGATAATTTTTGCATTTAAAACATCAGCAGAAGGCCAGGAATGGCCATGCAAAATACCAATCTTTTCTTTCTCTGGCCCAATCAGTATTCCATGGACATCAGTGATATTGACATTCCGAGGAAGTAATGCTTTCAAATCACCATCGTGATTACCTGGAATCACTGTTGTTTCTACAAGTTCAGTAAGCGTTTCCATAAACTCTGGGACAATCTCCCAATTGAAGTAGCTATCAGTAAGAATAGTATGTTTCACATCTCCAATGATGAAAAGATGTGATATACTATGTTTCTCTACTAGATTCTTAATTCTTTCAAAGATGATTGGATGTTGAGGAGGAAACCGCACCCCTTTATTCTCGGATAGTTCCTCTTCAAATCCAAGATGAATGTCCGATATTAGAAGGACTGATGTATTGTCATATGTGATAATTATGCTTCTATCGTCAAATATCGTTTCCATCACAAGTTTAACATTGAAAGTACAACATTTTAACCTCGTTATACCAGAAATCAGAGTGAGTATTATGTCCATTCCACAGTTTGAAGTAAAGAAATTATCAAAGGATAACCTCACACAAGATGATATTGAATACTTCAAACACAAATACGGAAAAAAGTTTGTTAAAGCGTTAAGAACGGTGGAGGAAGGTAAGATCATCAGATTTCAGTTCAGGCCAAGTGAATCAGTGACGTGGATTGCAAAGGGCAGGGGTCGTCAATACCTTATCATTCCTCAACTATATTGTACCTGCAGAAGCTTCTATCAAGAGGTAGTAATTTCACGAGAAACCAATATGTGCTATCATCTTCTAGCGCAAAGAATCGCTGAAATCCGTCATGAATATCAAACTCAGGAGTCCACCGATGCAGAACGAAGAAAGCTATATGTCGAATGGCGGAGGACTGATTGATAATGGTCGCATATGAGGATACCTTTAAAACACGGTCTAGAGTCAAACACGCTGACTGAGCAAAAGGTCGGAATATCAAAATGAGTCAGCTCGGTAACGTCCCTAGAGTACTTGCAGTACTAGTCGCCGTAATGGTTCTTTTATCTAGTCTTCAGACTGGTGTTAGAGCTCAGACTGATTTGGATCCCATTCTAGTACTCTATGACGCAAGCCATAGTCCCCAACATGACGCTCTTAATGAAGAAACAGGCTTGAAACTCATGATTGACATGGTCAATGCATCAACAAGATACATTGTAAAAATCAACACTGATGAGATGACGGAAACAGTCCTCAACGATGTTGATATTCTTATAATAGCCAGTCCTGATGCAAGTTCACCATTTTCAAGTGCAGAAACTGATGGAATTGCAGAGATGCTAGCTAACGGCAGTTCATTATTCCTGTTGGGTGACCCTACCATTGAACAGAGTTCTCAATATTGGGCTACTACTGCTATGCAAGATATGGGTGAGAATTATGCAATTAACGACCTTCTTGATAGCATCAATGTGACTGGGGTTCGATTCAGTGTAAATGAAACTACTATGAACGACCTCTATTCAGACACAATGTTTGACTATGACAACTCTGCGTTTAATATATCATATCCATATATTATAAAACTTGATTCAACAACCTGGAAAGCAAATCACCCAATATTCCGGAACATCAACGAACTCTTTACTATGACCGCAACCCTGAAGCCAGTCGAACTCATAAGTGGAATCGCTTCAGGGTATGACACAACTTTTGCACAGTTCAAAGCTGGACCCGTTGCTTGGGCAAACTACTCTTATCCGAACATGACGCTTTCCGATTTTGAGCAGGATCCACTATCTTATTCTGCTATCAATGGGACTTTTCCATCGTGGATGTCCGCTTTCGAGTATGATGAAAGCAGGATAGTCATGATAGGATCCACGCTCATGTTCACAGGCCGAGTTCTTGACCATCCAGATACTGACTTACGATGGTTCTACGCGGGTGATAATGCACGTCTTTTCATGAACATCATGAATTGGTTATCTCATGAGTTTATTGAAGCTCCAAGTGCAATAGTTCCAATGTTAATCATTTCATCTGCGATCATGGTTGTAGGTGTAGCATTCTATTTGCTCAAGAAAATCAAATAATTGCCCATCGGGGTTTCTCCAAACCCCGCTCCATTAACAAGTCATCTACTACAGAAACTAGAGCAGTCAGTCCTTGTTTTTTCTGAGCTGAGGTGAGCACTATAACAGGGGTTTTCGTTGGATCTGCTTTTTTGAGTTCAGTCTGTAAGAAATCAATCTCGCCCTGAAGAACACGTTTCTTTGCCTTGTCAATTTTATTAGCTACCACAACTACATTGGGATAAATATCGGAAAGGAAACTATAGAATTCGACATCAATAGGAATCTCTCCACGAGCTGACCATCTTTCATGCAGTTCTTTGAAAAGAGATATGTCAATAATCAGAACTGCTAATATTATGTCGTCCTTCCAAGATTCCAATTTTTGAACGATGTTAGTCTTTGTTTCTTCTATTGTGGTCTTACTTTGTCCTGCCATGTATCCAAACCCTGGTATGTCTACAATCGTTATTGGACCAAAATCAATCATCATCTCCCAACGGGTGCTACCTGGTTTCTTACCTATTCGTACTTTCTTACCAGTGAGAGCCCGGATTATACTACTCTTACCAACATTGCTTCTACCAGCGAACACAATCATTGGTTTCTTTGACTTACCAGAATGGTCGGGTTCTTTCATATTGCAACTCTCCTTTAGCTATAGCCCTGAGAATCTCAAGTCGATCCTTCAATCCTGGTTTGAGAATCCTAGAAGCCGCTGTCGCCCCAATTCCTCTTCCTGCCAGGACCAGCAAAGCAGTCTTTCCATAGCGTGACACAAGTTCAGCCACTAGAGAGGCTGCTCTATGGTCCTTTTCTTCACTTCTTGTGAGTGTTTCGCCACGAACTCTTTTTGCAACTATTTTTGGGAAGTCCTTTTTCGTGGGTGCTATCGCTGCTATCATCCTCGATTCACAAATAGGACATCTAACATCATCCTCAAGTGTTGATAAAGTTCTAACTGAATTCCAGTGATCAGCTGCCATACAAATCAATCTGAACTTCTTTGAGAGTAACCGTTCCTCCATCATTCGAAGTACTTCATCTTCTTCGGTAATCTCTCCCATGACTTCAAAACGTGTCTTCTCTTCGACTATAAGTCGTGCAAGAGGAGATGGATTCTCAGTAGTTACAACATGAACTTTGAGTTTTCCCTCGGAGTACCTGTCAAAGATTTTCATAACCATATTCTCATCCATCTTGTCATCTAAGACCTCTCTCATTGCTTCCTCGAAGACAGGAGACCCTTCTAATGCCTTAATGAGATACTTCACAGGGACCTCCTTCTGTTTTACATCCCTCTTCACAACATCCATTCTCCTGGCAACATGAATGAACCTTGATGCAAAATTCTGTGTATGTTTCATTGCTAGTCGAAGAATGACCGATACCTGCTCGCCAGAATATTCCTGGAGCACATCTATTATCCAGCTAGGACTGATCCTCTTACCTGCTGTGAAAAGAATACGATAGGGATCTCTTTCTACTGCCACCTCTACCCCAAAACGTGTCGTTAAGAGTGATCCAATCACAATTCCCAGGGTTTCATTAGCCCTGGTCCCTAATGGAGCGTGCAGTACTATTCCCGATCCAAAATCTTCAACGACAAAGAGATTTTCTGTAGGAAGTTTCTCAAGAACATCTTTGCTATCTCTCAAAACTTTAAGTACATGCTCATGTGAATCACGAGATATTCCGTATTCTCTTGTCAACCATTTACTCACTGTCTTTGAATCCTTATCCAATACAGAATTCCAAACTTTCGCGACTTCAGATGCAACTTCAAATGGGACTGGTATCATCTCACCGACCCAACGAGGCGCTTCGGTATCAGTCCCACCAGCCGGCACACACAGAACTTCTCCTGTTTCATCGTCTATACTGACCACATTCCAAGGTCGACCTCTTATCACAAATACTGAGCCTGATTCAACATTAGAAGAAACAAAGTCCTCATCGAGTACTCCTATTGAAGTACGTGTTGTCATATCTACCGCGTTAACTTTTCGCACATCAGGAATAGTACTCAAATGGTCATAGTAGAAAATTCTGGTTCTTGATCCCTTTTTCACCAATAAACCATCAAGTTCCAATATTTTTCTACCATTCAAGAACGCTAACAATGCATCCAATTCTTCCTGAATAATTTGTGAAAAGGGGTAAGCTGAACTAAGGAGTTTCAAAAGTTCCTCCTTTCTAACCTCGTCTGCATCAAGAAGCAAACCAGCTATTTGATGACTAAGCACATCCCACGACTTCTTGGGAATTCTTGCATCTTCTACCTTGTTCAGACGAGCACGTTTGAGGATAACTCCTGACTCGATGATATCATCTAGATTAACAGTTGCGATGATTACGCCCTTAGACGACCTACCGACTCCATGACCAGACCTCCCGGTCCGTTGAAGTAGTCTAGCAACCTCTCTTGGTGACGAATACTGAATCACCAAGTCCGCTAACCCAATATCAATTCCAAGCTCTAAACTAGAAGTAGCAATTATCGCCTTCGAAACTCCAGTCTTGAGTCTATCTTCTGCACTGAGTCTAGCTATTTTGGACAAAGACCCATGATGGACATCAAACTCGAAAGGGGGCGAAACAACTCGCATCTTTGCTCCCAAAACCTCTGAAAAGGATCGAGTATTGGTAAATACAAGTACAGATTGATGACTTTTAATGAGATCCACGATAGTGTCCAAACGAGCAGTAGAATGTGGTGGATATGATATTTTCTTTGCCAGTGCTCGGTGTTTGTCTGTCGGTTCTGGTACTTCCACTCTAAGATCCAACTTACGTTTACCATACCCTGCCCAGACTGTTTTCGCAGCTCTAGTCCCACCTAATAGGGATGCTACTTCACCAGGATTTCCAACCGTAGCTGATAATCCAATACGCTGTACTGGAGTCCCTACAAGTCTGTCAAGTCTCTCAAGACCCAGACTAAGTTGTACTCCTCTCTTACTGTCTGCTAAGTCATGCACTTCGTCAACGATGACTGCAAAAACAGTTCTAAGATGATACCTTAGTCTCTTCCCTGGTAATATGGCTTGAAGTGACTCTGGTGTAATGATGAGCAAGTTTGGAGGGTAGATTGCCTGTTTTCTTCTTGCATATTGAGTGGTATCACCATGACGAACAGCAACACTGAGGTCCAAATGCATACATAATTCTTCAATTCTCTTGAACACATCACGATTCAATGCCCGCAAAGGGGTGATGTACAGGATATAGAATCCGAAGAGCTCCTGTGTTTTCTTCAATTCTTGTAGGCGATGAAGAAGTGGCAATAACGCAGCCTCAGTCTTACCACTTCCCGTCGGGGCTAGAAGAAGTGCGTTCTGGTCCTTTCTGAAAAGAAGAGGTACTGCTTTATCCTGAATTGGAGTGAACTGGACCATACCATTGGCTCTGAGGAAATTAGATATCTCATCGCTGAGGGGTGCAAACTCATTCATCGGGGAGACGCCCTATCACCCAAATGCCGACATTCGTTAATCAAGATGCGTATATCTGTCCTGAATGTAACTTCTGCATCTTCTAGTTCTGATTCCAATTCACTTAGGACAGATTCAAGAGAGTCAGTCTTCTTTTCAATCTCATCAACAAGCATCTTCACTTCATCAAGATTGGAAATGTGTGATGCTACCCTTTCAAATGCGATACGCAAAATCGAGTTTGTCATCGGGAACACCATCCCGTGGGTTATTCCTCTTCTTCCTCACCATAGACCATATAGCCCATCGTGAGCAAGAGTGCCAAGATTCCCATTGCAGCAAGTAGGATGAACAGGATAGAAATGAAGGTATTAATGGCCTGCATCAGAATCTTGTGCCCACGGACTAAGTCCGCTTATAACCGTTGCTGAATGTTAGGCGTTGTACTGCATCAAGCTTCTGCTTTTCGGCTCTCATAGAATCTATCAATGAATGATCCATAGATATCTACTGGTTCGGTCAGAGGGTTGACATCATCAATGTTCATCTCCAGTCCACACGATCCACATTTCACTGTAGCCATGCCATTATCTCGATAAAGCTCAATCTTGATTGCAGTATTTCCACAGTCTGGACATGGATACACATCTGGAATGCGTTTCTGTGGTCGTCGACGTACTTTCTGTCTTCGTCTTCTTCCCATGAGAGTCACCATTTACCTATTTCACACATATCAGAGCAGCAGCCCCGAGAGAAATAGAGCGGGCTCTCCGGCTCAGGTGTTAATTTAAGCGTTTTGTTGAATGACCTTACCGTCTATTACGAAGGCTTCATATTGTTGGTTGTCCCGCTTGGGTACTCGATGACAGGCCTCCCAAAAAATGCTCAGTGTGTTCTGAAAATCCTTGAAAATGTGGAGTCATTGACGACAACAGAGATTCTTGGGATTGCAAGCACTGACAACTATGCCGATCTTTGCACTGATTGTGCAGGTGGTGATACCTTCATAGCTGCTGCTAATCAACTAGTGCAAATGGGACTAATCACAAAGAAATTCGGCAAGGGTGGTTACCGGTGGCAATTGGTAAGGGATTGATTAGCATGGTGGACTGGACCAAGATTAGAAGTGATTTTCCTGCCCTTGAACGTACCATTAATGGTCGTCCAGTAGTGTACCTGGACAGTGCGTGCATGGCTCTTAAACCTCGGCAAGTCATCAAGGCTATGAATGAGTACTATGAGCAATATCCTGCTTGTGGAGGAAGAAGTATCCACAAGTTTGGAGAAGAGGCTTCCAATGCATATACCGCAGCTAGAGGTAAGTTTGCTAAATTCTTGAATGCTGCTGATGAAAAGGAATGTATCTGGACAAGAAATGCCACAGAATCTTTGAACATCGTAGCGAGTGCAATTAACTTACCAAAAGATTCCAAAATATTAACGACTTCTCTCGAACATCACAGTGGCTCACTTCCCTTTGTGGAACGAGCTCGACGAGATGGTTTGAGCATCGAGGTAATCAAGGCAAAATCTGATGGTACCTTTGACATAGAACAGTGGAAAGATGCGATAGACAGCAAGACAAGTCTGATATCGGTTGTTCATTCGTCTAATGTGACTGGTACCATTGCTCCAATGAAGGAAATCGTAGAGATTGCACATGATCGCGGAGCTCTAGTTATGAGCGATGATGCTCAATATGCTCCACACCATCCCCTTAATGTTCAAGAGCTTGATGTTGATTTTTCAGCAATCTCAGTCCATAAGATGTGTGGACCTACAGGGATGGGCGTTTTGTATGGCAAGTCAGAACATCTTGAATCTATGAACATGTGTTTCTATGGTGGAGATACCGTGAGTGATGTTCGTTTTGAGAATGGCGTGATACTTCCTGAGTATTTACCTCCACCCGAGAAGTTTGAAGCCGGATTACAGAACTACGCTGGTGCCATAGGCGCTGGTGCAGCAGCTGAATACCTTCAAGCCATAGGCATGCATGAGATTGAAAAACATGAACGCTCACTACTTGATGTGGTATTGAAAAGACTCTGTGATATGGAACATATTCAAATCATTGGAACGGATAATATTACTATCAAAACCGGTTTGGTCACATTCCTTGTTGACACAGTACCTTCTGCACATGATGTTGCCACTTTCCTGAACGACGAACTCAATGTAATGGTCCGTAGTGGTTGGCATTGTGTTGGACCATTTCACTATCAACTAGGTATCGACCCAAAGAAGGGGACTGTACGAGCCAGCTTCTATCTGTATAACAACCGTTCTGATGTGGACACTTTCCTCTCAGGGCTGGAAGCGCTTATCGAAGCAAGTAAGTAGGATTAAACGGTCAGTTAGTATTTACTAATTGCCCAGGGACTCCAACGTGTTTTTCCCCGTCTTTTCTTTAGTTGATGAACGAGCTGTTTTCTTATCGTATAGAGCTCAGTAAATCGTTGTGTATCAGAATAGTGTGAAAGATCTGCTGCAATCTCATCAAAAATAGAAATAGGTACGTTTCTGAAACAACCTATGACATAGTTCTGATTCTTTTTTCCCTCTAAGTACGCTCTAAGAACACCTCTTAGGTAGTTTCGTTCTGCAACAACCATACGAACAGGACTCATTTCACATTCTAACAGTATGTCATCGGTTATAAAAATGAATAATATAATCATTTGATAAAACAATGAGGAACCGAGTTCGAGGAACTCGGCTTCTAACCCACTTCTTTTTGTATCTCTTCCTTCATCCGCTTAATTTCTTTTACAGGATCAGCAAACTCAAACCCACTCGCTGAGAGGTCAAATGAATCTCTGAATTTCTTCACGCGACCATAGACTGCAATATATCTTCCAACAACTTTGTCAGCGTTTTCAATTAGGGGCTGTTCTTCTTTTCCAGTTTTCTTGATTATCTCATTGGCCTCTTCTGCCGTTAATTGAAGCAGTTCTTCTCCGACTTTGCCAAAGAGTGTGACTCTAATTGAACCTGATCCATCATCTATGGTTATTTTGTACAACATTCTTGGCTCTGGTTTATCGACCTTTCCGCAAGACTTGCAGACGTATCCATCGCTTGTTGTTTCTAGCTTTTTACTACAACTCGGACAGGCTTGGTATATTGGAGTTATTGATTGACTCAAATTGACGACAATGCCACAGATTTCCACGTTCTTTCCTTCTGTATTATCATCAATGTCCTCAATAAGAATTCTCGAAGCCTTTGCCATGGGTTGAAGGGCGACCTGTGATACATCCAGTTTCTTCAGCTTTGATCCCTTAGGGTTAATGTGAATCTCAGCCTTACGTCCGACTTGGAATTCTACGCCACCCCGGAATCCTTCTTTCACATATCCATGAAGAATTTTAATAACATCGTCTTCTTTGAGATCTTCTATCTTATCGACATCATCATTCCAAAATGTAACACGAGTTTTTCCCGACTCATCAGCAAGAATGACGTTTCTAACACGCCCATCCTTTCCATCCTTTGTTGTGAAGGTGGTAACGTCATATACCGTGACAACTTTGCCCTCGATATCAACATCCCACATACCTGTTGTGAGATTGACTATTGCATTCATTCCCAGTGGTTCAGAACCGCCACCAGACTGAACCGCTTCGACAGCGTCAATCTTCTCTTTGAGGCCACGCTCGATTGAAGCGGCTCGTCCAACGTGCACTTCCACTTCGGTACCATCACGATTCAATCTGGTATTTACACCTATGAGTTGGATAACTTCCCCTTCATCTGCGTTCTCCATCTCTGAGGCTTTATCATCCCAAAACACAAGTCTAACAGTCCCAGTTTCATCTGCTCCTATAATGCTTAGGACCTTTCCTTCAGACTCATCTCTCTGTCTCGTAAATGTAGATAACCTGAACACCCGTTGAATCTTCACCTTCAGACTGACGCTAAATAGACCGTCTTTGAGGTCAGTAATTTTCTGGGTTCCTGTCGATGAATCAGGGAAGTCAATGTTAAGATCGTCAATTTCATACTCTTCAAGAACTCTGATTTGACCCATTCTACCTAGATTCAGTTCTAGTGCGTCTCCAAGTCCTTTCTTTACATAAGCTCCTCGCACTTGGATGATATCACCAATAGAGATGACGTCCTCAGTAACAACTTTTGTTAGGTCATCCCATAGAACAACCCTGATACTTCCAGTTTCATCTGAAACCATTATACTAGCAACCTTACCCTCTCCTCCGCCATCTTTTCGAGAAAATGTCCTAACTGTGCCAATGTTGACTATTTTGGCTGTAAGTGCTATACTTCTAGAGGCTTCTGTAATATCTTCAATTTTCTGACGTGCTTTAGGCGATATTTGGTGAAGGTCTACCCCGAGTTCTCTAGCTACTATCATAGCTGCAGACTCGTCATTGATTACCTCTCGTCCGAGTTCTTCACGTTTCTCTTCAATCATTGTCAATATGTCTTTACGTTCATAATCGGACCTGTGTTTCAGAATCAGTTCAATTGTTTCCTCAAGAGTGAGCAAATAGGTCACCTTCCATTGTCTATATAATGGCTAAAGCCATTTTATGGTCATGGCTAGATGCTTTAAAGTAATATCCTCAAGAAGCACGAGCTTGGAGAATTTCTAGACTCATCAAGCGAAACATAGAATACACAATCACGACAGAAACAAGTTGACTTCTTGTGACCGAATCTGAACTGAGTCTTCCCGATCATAGTATATTCTACCAACAGTATTTCAGTGTTCTAAATGAGGAAATACACAAACTCTATGCTATTGCAGAAACTGCTCGATTACAAGGATTTGACCCAACCACCAAGGTCGAAATACCTCCTGCTCACGATGTAGCAGCTCGTGTTGAAGCGACTCTTGAGGGTCCTATTGGAGTAGCAAAAAGGATTCGTGAACTACAAGAGGATAAGTCTCGTGAAGAAGTTGCTTTTGCCGTAGCTAAAGAGATTGCCGAGGGAACTCTTGGTGGTATTCAAGATGCTGAGAAGGCAGCTGATAAAGCGGTCCGAGTAGCGCTCTCCATACTTACAGAAAGCATCACAGCTGCACCCCTTGAAGGTATTTCAAAGGTCAGTATCAGAGGTTCTGGTGATGATCAATATCTGGCATTATACCTTGCTGGACCAATACGCGCTGCAGGTGGAACCGAAGCTGCGATGACTGTTCTAGTAGCTGATTATGTACGTCAAGTTCTTGGTCTACCTGCATTCAAGGCAACAAAAGAAGAAACCGAACGAGCTCTGGAAGAAGTCGAGCTATACGCTCGTTCTGTCCACCTTCAATACCCCGTTCATCCTGATTTGGTACAATTTGCTGCATCACGGTTGCCAATAATGTTGACTGGTGAACCAACTGAAGAGTTTGAAGTGTCAGGGAGTCGTGATTTGGAGCGTATTGAAACAAATAGGGTCCGGGGAGGAGCAGTTCTTGTCCTCAATGATGGTGTAGTTGGACGAGCTGTAAAGTTAGCAAAGATTGTGAGCGGCATAAAAATCAGCGGGTGGGAATGGCTTGATGAACTCTCGTCAAGAATGTCAAAAGTTGCATCGAGCCAGGAGGAAGACACGGTAGACAAGAAACTTGAGCCAAAGTCTGATTACTTGGCTGACGTCATAGGTGGAAGACCCGTATTTTCACACCCTTCACGCATAGGGGGATTCAGACTAAGATATGGTAGGTCTCGAAACACAGGTCTTGCTGGCGTTGGAGTTCACCCAGCAACCATGTACATCGTGGAAGAGTTTCTGGCAACTGGTACTCATATTCGTACAGAAAGACCCGGAAAGGGCTCAATAGTTGCACCAGTTGACTCAATTGAGGGACCAATAGTCCTCTTGAAGGATGGTTCTGTAGTAAAAGTGAAAGATGCCGATGAAGCTAGAATGCTAGAGGGTCAAGTTAAGAAAATCCTCTACCTTGGTGACATTCTGGTCGCTCTTGGTGAATTTCTCGAAAACAACCATCCACTTGTTCCATCAGGATATTGTGAAGAGTGGTGGTCACACAATCTTGACCATGCTATTTCCAAAATCACATTGACTGAGTTAAACAAACTCCTATCGAAAGCTGATATGCTCCCAGAAAAGATTAGCCAGTTAATCGATTCGCCACTCCTTCAGATTCCGAGTGCTTCTCAAGCAGTACTCCTATCTAAGAAACTCAAGATTCCACTTCATCCATCCTATCTCTATCGTTGGATGGCTCTCAATCCTGATGAAGCACTCAAGTTGAGAAACTGGCTTCTCACAAAACACAGTATCAACGAATCTGTCATGGTTCTACCCTTTAATCTTGAGTACAAGAGATTGCTTGAACTGGCTGCGATACCACATACGCTTTCGTCCAATAAGAAAAAAATTCACCTTAGCGATGATTCTGTGTCAATCCTTGCACAGCTCGGCAGGAAAGATGCTAAACCAAAAGGTAAGACCTCGCTTGACTTAATGAACTCTGTTGCCTATGTTAAATTAATGGACAAGGTTGGATTTTCAATTGGAGCAAGGATGGGTCGACCGGAAAAGGCTGAAGAACGTAGGATGAGACCACCAGTCCAATCACTATTTCCTGTTGGTCGTACAAAGGGAACCGAACGTCGAATAGAAGAAGTCGCAAGGAGTATAGAGCATATCTCAACACTAGATACATTCGAAGAAGATTCAGTTGAACCTGAGGTCATTGAAACGAACGGTATCGAACTTGAGATGGTTTCTCGAGTGTGTCCTTCTTGTTCATCAGAAACCTTTGAGTCAAGATGTCCTAAATGTAGAGTGCATACCAATGTTCAGCCTTGGTGTTCCTATGAGGACTGTGGACAACCGGTCGACCCGAATACAGGTATGTGTCCATACAGTCACGATGTGAATCTCATACGTATGACAAAAAAGATACCTGTCGATATAACCGGCCTGATAAACCGTGTTAAGACCGAGATCAGCGAGTTTGAAGCACATGGCGTTCGTGGAGTTCTTGGTCTTACTAGTGACTACAAGATTCCTGAATATCTCGGAAAGGGCATTCTGCGAGCGAAACACGATGTGTACTGTTATCGTGATGGAACCGCCCGCTTCGATGCTACTGACGCGCCTCTGACACACTTCATACCCCGCGAGATAGGCACTCCCGTCAGCCGTCTACATGAATTGGGATATATTACTGACCAAGATGGAGAGCCTCTAATTTCGGATGACCAAGTGGTAGAGCTCCGAGTTCAGGATATTGTTGTGTCTGAAAACTGCGCAATTTACATGGTAAAAGTTGGAAGGTTCATTGATGACTGCCTAGAGAAGATTTTCGGTTTAGATCGGTACTATCGATTTGACGCTCAAGAGGATGTCATTGGTCAGCTTGTCATTGGTCTTGCGCCTCACACATCAGCTGGAATAATTGGTCGTATAATCGGATTCACAAATGCCAGTGTCTGCTACGCTCATCCTTACTGGCATGCTGCTAAGAGAAGAAATTGTGATGGGGATGAGGATGCGCTCATATTGGTCCTCGATGCACTCCTCAATTTCTCGAAAAGTTATCTTCCCGCTGGAAGAGGCGGTCTGATGGATGCGCCTCTAGTTCTATCAGTCATTCTTAATCCTACTGAGGTGGATGATGAGAGTCATAACATCGAAGTCTGTAGGCGATATCCTGCTGAGTTTTACAATATGGTTGCTGAGGCTAGACATCCCAAGGATGTGGAAAACCTTGTTGACATAATCGCATCACGGCTCAATTCACCTGCACAATACGAGGGATTCGGGTTCACACATAGTACTTCATCATTTGATGCTGGTCCGAAAAATACTAGATACAAGTTATTGGGCACTATGGATGAGAAATTAGGCGCTCAACTACGGCTAGCTTCCCTAATATCAGCAGTTGATGCGAAAGATGTTGCCGAACGTGTTCTCTCACATCACTTTTTCCGTGATATTCGAGGAAATCTGAGGGCATATTCTACACAGAAAACACAATGTCAAAAATGTCGAAGGATCTATAGACGGATTCCCCTATCTGGTAATTGTACCTGTGGCAATAAACTCTCATTGACAGTTAGACAAAAGAATATCTCCAAATATCTAGAAGTGACACAAAAAATCATTGAAGAATATGGCTTAGACGAACATCTACAGGAACGACTGAAGCTTATCACAGCCTCTCTGGACTCACTATTTGTTTCAGAGCAGACCTCGTTGACTGATTTCTTCGAATCCTAATCAGTATCTAGAGACTCTAAAGCCAAATGTAACAGGTCTTTGTCCTCAATCATACCAATAAGACTTCCAGTGACTGACAATACAGGCGCCTGATCAATATCCTCATCTCGAAGAGTCCTGACGCATTCAGCTACGGTGGTAATCTCACTGAAGTTAATGACGTTCTTTGTCATCACTTCCTGTACTGCAGTACCCGGTAATCGAAGAAGTTTCTTGGTCACGACAAGGAAATCTTTCGATGTCCATCCCCAGTCAACTGTGTTGTCTGTACCACTGAAGGTTTGTGAAACGTTATCTTCAACTGTGACTTCAGAGAGGCGGATGAAATCACTCACGGTAATCATACCTGTTACACTTCCTCCCTCGCCAAGCACAACAAGACCATTCTTACCAGCCATCTCCATTATCATATATGAGAGTGGAAGCGGAGTTTTTTCCCAAACCGCATTTACTGTTCGTGTGACAAAATTAGCTAGTTCCATTGCACCATATTTCTTGTCTTTCTCAAGTGTGGCTCCAAGGATATCAGGGACTGAAATTAATCCAACCAGTTCGTCTTTCTCAACGACAGGAAGCCTTCTAAAATTCTTATCAATCATTAACTTAAGAGCTGTTTTAACATCAGTTCTGGGAGAAACGGTTTCTGGGTCCCTCACCATGAGCATTGCTAGTTGATTTTCATCAGCCTTCCGAAGAAGATCCGTTCTAGTGACTATTCCAACAAGCGACTTGGTCCCCTTTTTCACAACTGGAACACCATTGATTTGTTTCTCTGCCATCAGCTGAAGAACATCTTCTCTAGATCCTGGAACTGATACGTACACTACGTCCGATTGCATACAATCCTTGACCATCATTGTTAGAACTACTCCGGTTTTTACAGAAACTCTAACACTCATCAAATCACATGGCCATTGAAGCAGTCCTGTGGAATTGATTAAGATGATATAGTGTCCTTTTGGTCACCTTTTATGGTTTTCCTTAAATCCAAACTACCATGGATTCTTTTTCAAGCCCAATAAGTACCCTAGGATATTGCTGAGCCAGTGAATTCCTAGTGTAGTTAGTGTCAAGACAATCACAAAGATAGGATTTGGTATAATTAACGGAGATGCAAAAATCAAAGCCATGATTATGAATCCTATCTGGTCAAGAAATGGTGAAGGATTGCCACTCTTTACATTGATTCTTCTTTTAATGAACGAACCAATCATATCTCCCGTTAGAGCTCCCAGTGATAAGAGAAACGCTACTGGGATACTAATACTGAGAACATAATCCATCTCTGATGTAATGACGACAAACTGTGCGAGTATTGGCCTTAGGTATGGAGCTGCAAGATACTGTCCTACGCCAGTGAGTGTACCAAAAAACACTCCTAAAATGAACCCTCGTACTGTCTTACCATTACCCAAGAGACGTCGGCCATCACTAAAATTCCTACCCCCATCGATTGGTCTACCACCACCACCTAACACAGGAGTGGCGTTAGCAATCCATGCAGATAACCCAAGCCAGATTGATAGCTCGAAGATGGCTAGTTCCTCGTACATCGAGTAATACTCCAAGTGTGCCGTTTAGTTTTCCAATTTCACTCTTTCTCAATTGGCTTTTCGGATGAAAAACCACTCTCAATTAGATAAAGTCGCCCATCAGAGAATGTTCCTTCAGGTGTAACCCGTTTGATGACTCTTTCTCCAATCCCTTGTGCAACACGTAATTTAATCGTATAGTCCGACCAATAATCTAAGATATTCTTCGCAACTGGCTCGAAGTCATCAACACCTTTGAATTGTGATCTGACTTGATTTAAAACCAGTATTGCAATCTCATTATTTCTTGCTAGCCCTTTCAAGACTCCAGCTTGTCGATTCAGTTCACGATGCCTAGCATAGTTTGTTTTCTTGTCCTCCAATTCCAGCCTATAGTATTTAGTCAAGGTATCAATAATGACAAGTTTTGTGTTCTCCCGCAGGTATAGTTCTAGGTCGTCAATCAAGACGCCCTGCTCACTGAATCCCTTCGGAGCTAGAATCTTTACCATTCTTTCGATTTTTCCAAATGGTTGATCTGTCATCTGTTCAAGGCGTCTTACGGGCGAGGTATTTTCAGAGTTCACGTAAATGGTTCCTATATCGAGCTTATACGCACTTGCTACGAACTGCAATGCAAGGGTGGTTTTTCCTGAAGCTGCTTCACCATATACATGTGAGAACAAACCTGTATTGAGCCCGCCATTAAGAATGCGATCAAGTAACTTTACCCCAGACGGAAGAATCAAATTCAGTCTCACTGCCTTCTTGTCGTCGTTATCGAGTGATAAGCGTATCTAGAAGGACCGATATCATGCTTAAATGGCAGGTTGCAATTACTACAGAGAATCCCCGGACACTCTATCTTGTCATCGAGCTCCTTAAGAAACTCGACCTCACTTTTGTTGTCTGCCCTCCGCGAGATTCTCATTGTGATGATGCCAAGGTAATCATAACAGATCACAATAACTCCAATAGCAATTACAATACCATTGTCATCAACGACGAGATAGACCCTGATTTCACAGCAATTGAGATTATGACCAAGCTTTACGATATTCATAAACCATCCTTTGCAGTGATTGGGATTGACCCCGGAATGAGATTTGGTGTGGCTCTTGTCATCGATGGTGTTGCGATATTCAAGAACTCGCTCACATCTCCGGATGCTGCAGCTCGACTTACATCACGTTTGGAATCCTATGTTGTTCGTCTTTTCCCGAGTTGCAAAACGATAGTCCGTACTGGCATAGGATCAAAATTGTATTCAACATTGTATCTCAGAACCATGAACCATTGTTTTCCAGCCCTAGAAGTTGAACTTGTGAATGAACATCGCACAACTCTATCAGGAGGATTCACCTCTGACCAGTCATCAGCTATCCTTATAGCTGGAAGATCCGGACGTCCACACACAGAGAATGACACTATCCTTGAACCAAAAGAAGGGTATATCAAATCCCTGAAACTATATGTTCGACGTTTCACTCGGGCTAAAAAAGAGATATCTCGTGACGAAGCCCGTGCTATTTTGCTTGGTGAAACATCTCTGGACCGTATATTGGCTGACGACTGCTAGACAATAAAGAAGCTCTCAACTTGATGAGATGTTATTTCTGGATCGTCTGGAATGACTTGTGTGACATCGATTAGCCAGGATGGAATGAATCTGCTAAGGTAAGGTGTACCAAATCGTTGGTCAAGCATTACAATTACTCCTCTATCCTCTAATCGTCTCACCGGTCTACCAGCTGCTTGAATGGCACGAGTCACAGCTGGAAGTACATATGCATAATCTCTGCCTTTCTGGTTGAATCTCGCATCATAGTAGTTGATTTGTGCCTCCATCCTTGGAGTAGGTTTAGCATAGGGGACTCCTACAACAACCACACTCTCCATGGTTGTGCCTGGAAAATCTCCTCCCTCTGAGTTGCGACCGCCTTGTACGCCAAGAAGCACAGCTCCACCACGGTCTCCCTGTTTTTTGAAGTCATCAATCAATTTATCATTTTCAACACCCTTCATTCCGGGTTTTTCCACAAAGAGTTTACGCCGAAGGCGTTTCTCGAGACCTGCGTCGATAAGTGATTTACCGACAGAATAGCTTGAGGTGAAAATTCCTGTATTGCTTGGTGTACCATCTGCGACAGCCACACAATGATCAACCATTCGTTCGAAGGTAGATCTACTTCGGTTCTGAAATGATGTATCTAAACCACTTACAATCAGACCAAGTCTATTCCTTCTAGCAAAAGGACTTTGAAAAGTTGCTTTGACCGCATCCGATCCAAAACCCAGCATCTCAGCATATGCATCTAGTGGTGACATTGTGCCCGAGATTGCTATTGAACTATGCACCATGTTCAAAACGTTCTTTGTAACTGCTGTTGGGTCTAATGCAACAAGGTCTAATGAAACCCTCCTACTCTCTCCATACCCCTTGTTGGATGCCAATAGGAAAGTATAGTCCTTTCTCTCTGCACATCTCAACCATTTGACCAAGAATTCACTTACTCTATGGATTGAAGAACGTGGAAACTTACCCGACTTCAATAGACCTCGTCGGATTTTGGAACCTAAATCCTTCATATGTGCAAGTATCTGTGGTTGATGTTCCAATTGAGCTATCTTAATTGTAGACTCGACTATCTTGCGGGGATCCACTGGTCTCTCTTCAACCTGTTTCATATCTGAAGAAAGTTCCAAGATTGTTTTTGCTAATGCGCGATTGAAATCCTTGGAGGGTTCATCATTGTAGGTTGTTGCCTCACGCAATGCTTGTCTTATTGTTCCAATAGTCAATGAATCACTAGCTGAGTCCAACGCAGTGGCGGGTACATTATGAGCTTCATCCTGTACAAGTACCATCTTTGATGGAGGTGTATCAAGGTCAGGGATAAACACCTCAAGTATCCATGGATCAAAGACATAGAGATATGAAAGTGCCACCACATCAACAACTTTAGCAAGACGTTTCGTGAGTTCATATGGACAAAATGATTTACTACTAGCAATCTTTGAAATCTCTGGTGCTGTAAGCACCTTCTTTGGCATGTCATCCAGAAGATCTTCAGGATTTCCAGCGTGACGAAGATTTTCATAGTATGCACATCTCCCGGTCGCCTTCAGTTGTCCACAGACTTCTGAAATCGGAGCAACAAAATCAGCGTTCTCAAGTACAAATGCGTTCAAACACATATGTCGTCGGCCACGGAAAGAAACACCAGAAACATCTTTTTTGCCTGATATTTCCTCTAGTTCTTCCATCACCCTGTCGAGTTGTCTGTGAGTGCGCGCACAATACAGAATCTTTCCCTTCTTCTCTTTTATCCAAGGCAATACACTACTCAACGTCACACAGGTTTTTCCAAAACCATTTGGTGCTTCTGAACAAATGTGGACTTTGGCGTTGACTGATTCCTCTATTCTTTTCATCATGGCCTCTTGACCTTCGCGCGCTTCAGGATACGGAAAAAAGTCCGCATAGCTCGAGGAATCTCCGGTCATAGATCTCTATTCATCTGCCAATCGACGCCTTGATAACAGTGTTGCTTCTAAAACCCATTTGCGCTAGTGATTTATCCTACCACTTCATCAGGTGCTTGATCAGTAATGGAGTTCGATGACATAACCGAGTTTTCATCAGAAACCTCAGCTGGAACTATCAAGGTACGCATTATGACTTTGACAAATGGCATTCTGGTTCTAATCTCAGACACAAACAAGTTTAGACTTGGATTGTCTGCTATGGCAATCCCTGCTGGGCAAGGCCGTTCTGAACCCACATCAGTTGGATTCTTCACCAATGAGATTGATAGCACACTAGTACGAACACTAGCCGAAAGGTTAGCCTCATGGACTAATCAGACCTGCATGCTTATCGTCGCGATGAGTTCGCTGACACGGGAACGGATGTTGGAACTTATGTCAGTTTTGAGGGATCGTCTCCTGACTTAATCTGTTCAGCCACCTCAAACACCCAACGCCCTGTTTCTTCTATCTGACAGAGTTTCTCTAGATATTCCTCCCAACTCACTCCGCTTGCTTCTTTCCAGTGCTTATACGATGATTGTAGATTATCCAGTGCTTCCTTATGATACCGACAGATGGTACTCTCCTTTAATGCAATGCGACCACAAATTGTGCAGTAAGTCACTTTTCAGCCTCCTTCTGCAGTTCTTCAGTCTGCTTTGTTCTTCGTTCATCAAGAGCTTTGAGTTCATCCTTCCTGCCTGGGCACTCAGTCCAATTGATGCATGTTTCCCATTTTCTACGCCCAGATATGACTTGGAACATTTGATATCCACAATACGGACACTTCTGGTCCAAAGGCGACAAATCTCCTTTCTGCGGGAGAGGAAATGTTTGGTCACACGCGCCTTCGCTGTAGTTAGAACATCCCACAAACCTCTTCCCTGTCTTGGAGGACCTTATCACACGAAGTGTTCCCACTTTACATTTTGGACATTCACCCAGTTCCTCTTTGGATTTCCAATACCTCTGTATACCCATGACAAGATCGTTTCCAATCTCACTTTCTCTAGTATTGAAATTTTCAAGTAGTTTTAGGAGTTCATCTTTTGCTCTTGACAACACATATTCTCTATTCGTTTTTTCTTGTTGAATTTCATCCATCTCTTTTTCCAGTTGCCGTGTTAGTTCTGGAGAGAGAATGTCTGGTATATATTTTTCCAGAGTTTCAAAGAGGGCATATCCCAATGTAGAGAGTTCAAAGCTATCATTCAACGTATACCCTCGGGACTTGATGGAATCAACAATTCTTGCTCTTGTTGCCTTCGTACCAAGATTCTCTCGCTCCAGCAACTTCAAGAGACTTGCTGGATTGAACCGAGATGGAGGTTGAGTGTATCGCTCTTCATCTTTGACAGGACTCAATAGAAGTGAGTCGCCTTCAGAAATATCCGGAAGTTCTCTCTCACTTGTTTTAGCATAAGGTCCATAGAACTCCATCCAACCCTGCTTCAGAATCCTGAGTCCTCTCAGGTAAAATAGATGATCCTCATGTTTAATGTCTGCACGGAGATGTTCTTTCTCCACAGGGTCCCCAAAAAGTGCAAGAAACCTCCTGACTATGAGGTCATACAGATTACGCTCACTCGGCGTGAGTCGTTTTGTTGCCTTGGACCCGGTAGGATGTATCGCCGGGTGAGCAGGGTCGCTCTTTTTCCCTTGTACTGGAGTTAGACTACTAGCTCTCATCACCTGCTTCACCATTGAAGCATAGTTCTTCATCTTACCAAGCCCGTTGAGAATCTGCTTTAGATCCAATGACTGTGGTAGTTTCTCGCTACTTGTTCTAGGATATGAGATGAGCGCATCTAGATAGAGTGATTGTGCAATAGCAAGTGTTCTGCTTGGCTTAAAGCCGAAATGTCGATAAGCCTCAGCCTGAAGAGTGCTAAGATTGAATGGCGGATGTGGCTGCTGTGTAGTGGTCCTGCTGTTTATTGATTCCACATAGGCTGTTTTCTTATCCAAGGTTGCTACTATAGTTTCAGCATCGTGCCTAGTGTCTATACGTTTCTTAGAATACTCTAGTTCTATCTCAATGTCATTGTGTACAGTCTTTGCATGAATCACCCAAAATGGGAATGGTACAAAGAGATTGATCTTCTGCTCCCTCTCTGCAACGTATGAGAGAGTCGGTCCTTGAACCCTTCCGGTTGACACAATCTTGAACCACCCAGCAATGTTCTTCACAGCGAGTGTTAACGCTCTGGTAAGATTAATACCGTACAGCCAATCAATCTCATGTCTGACTTGCCCAGCTTCAATCATTGGGAAATCTAAGGTATCTGACATCTTTTCGAAGGCATTTTGTATTTCTGAGTCGGTGAGAGTACTAAAGAGCATCCTACGTGCTTTTGTTGGATCCGCCTTACAAGCATACTTCAATGTAAGATATCCAATCAGACTTCCCTCGATATCATAGTCCGTTGCAATGACAAAACTATCGACTTCCTTCGCTAATTTGGTGATTAAACTGATTATGGGTTTCATGTGCGTAGCTTTCTTTTCAACTTCATACTTTGGAACCCATGAGGTCTCCATCCTGGGGTAGGTCCACCCTTTCACAGTCTGTTGTAGTTCGAATAGATGTCCGAGTGCATATACGACAATGAGGTCATCATTTCCCCTTTTGCAATCAAAATATGAGGCTCTACGTTTCTTAACCTCAGTGGGGGCTTTATTGTCATCCAGAGCATGAGCGATACGTTTTGCTGCAGTAGGTTTCTCTGTGATTAGCATCACTCTGGACATTATTGCATACCTCTCTTCTTAGTCTCTTTCACATTCACTTACACGTTCAAATAGCAGTTGTGGCACACTTGTCCAACCCATGCTAGTACAATATTGTATATCGCGTAAGTCTTAAAAGCAGACGCAAAATGTGGACCGCTCGAGGTAAGATAAGTGAAGCCCTGGTGGCCGAGAATCATAGTAAAACCAAGAGTGCGACTCACTAGGCCCAGTTTTGGAATGCCTTCTCGCCCTCCGGACACAGTCATATTTGGAATGATTTTCCTTGTTGTACTGTTCGTTCTCGGTGGTAATATCTATACCTTAGTCCGAACACCACCTGCTATAGCAGGAAGCCAGAGCGGTGTACCGATTGTTATTGCTCCTGGACTCGATCAGCAACTAGGAATGGAAGGAATTGTTGCTTCAGTGATTATTCTTGTGGGTGTGGGTGGTCTCGGGTTAATATACTATGCTTCGAAATACGTGTTCCAACCAGGTTATGCAACCAGACTTATGATACTTGGAATGATAATGGCAGGTGTAGCTTTCCTCATCTTCACCTATCTATGGCGTATCAAGGCGGGTATCTAATAGACTCTCCTCTTCTTCCATAGAATGTAAGGAAACCAATCTATGTTAGGAATAGGTGCTCTACTCCAGTCCTCTTCAAGAGATTAGAGATGAGCTCTTCAGCAATCTCCAGTTTTATCCTCTTCCTCTCATTGGCTGGAAAGTGATCGTCATGTCCTGGCTTAGACCATTTTCCAACGGTCACACCAAAATCCATACCTGCTAGGATGATTCTTCTGGGCGAATATTCACTCACTACATAACATGCCCTATCCCCATCTGTGAACCCTCCCCACAGGAATGCTCTATCAGTTGGTTCAACTTGTGTGCTTCCTAGAATGTTACCTAACTTGGGGACAATGGATTTCACACGATCAATATTGTCTCCATGGGCATGAACAATAAGAAGAGCTCCATTGTTCTTCGCTTCTATAAGATGGTCTACATTACTATCCAAATCGGTCACAACCACATCACAACGTAGACCAAGTTCAAGAATGACCGATGTAGCACCATCTGCCACAACAATCACAGAATCTGCGAAACTGCTTCCTTTCTGTAGAGATTTCATATGTTGTTTCAATGATGGTCCTGCACCACAAACAATCACATGACTTCCCGATATGAGTTCCGACAATCGTTTCAAGAGAGGGTTAGGGTCTATTGATTCAAGCATTGATGTGAGAAGGTCTGTAGATTCCTTGTCAGCATCGGAATCCAAATTCAATCTCTGCACGATATCCAAGTAAATTGGATACCAATCATTCCATTTCAAAATCACTCACCAAGAATTTCATTATACTATTTTGACCTACGTAAGGCTTCCCCCATATGTATAGCCATTTTTGTTTCCCTGACATCATGAGTCCGAATAACACTAGCTCCATTCATCACTGCGACTGCAGTTGCTACCATTGAGCCAATCAATCGTTCATCTGGATTCGGTTGATCAAGTATATGACCAATGAAGGCTTTCCTTGACACACCTACCAGAAGCGGATGATCAAGTTTCATGAAACGAGTCAGCTCTTGGAGGATTGACACATCCACCTCTGGAGGTTTTCCGAAACCAATTCCAGGATCTATGATTATCTTTTCCGATTTGATTCCAGCTTTTTTCGCAATATCAAGACTATCCTCCAACGACTTCAATGATTTCTGAACACTTTCACAAGGCGTGCCACAGTTCGCCATCAATACAATAGGAACCCCACTTTCTGCAACCAGACTTGCCATGTTCGGATCTGCATGCAGTCCTGAGATGTCATTAACCATTGAAACACCGCGGTCCAATGCAACCTCTGCAACTTCCGATGATGTTGTATCAATTGAAAAAGGAGGATACGCTGAGCTCATTGTGGAATCGAGTGCATAAGCTACTCTTTTAATCTCCTCCTGAACTGAAATATCCGATGTACCATAGATACTCTTTGGAGCAGTGGATGCACCACCAATGTCAATTATTTCAGCACCCTGTTTCGAGGTATTTTCGACCATTGCTTGATACATGTCAATACTATCAGCAACAGTTCCTTTGTAGAATGACTCTGGTGATAAGTTAATTACACCCATCACTCGAACAGGTTTATCTGGTCCAACAAGTAGTCCGCCTATATCGACATTTACGAAATCGCTCAAGTGATAATACCTCTAGTTACACAGCTTCATAGAAGGAAATAAAATGGTAGCTGAATCCGCTACGACCACTTGTTGAAGCACACATTCGGTGAATTGACATGAATGACACACTGAAGCGCACGCATCTTTATGATTGGCATGTGAAACATGGCGATGTGATTCCTTTCGCAGGATGGGAAATGCCTGTTCGCTACACCGATATTCGAGAGGAACACATGACCGTAAGAAACAGTGTTGGCTTGTTTGATACGACTCACATGTCCCGTTTCCTTATCAAGGGCCCACAAGCACAAGTGTTTCTCCAGAAACTCACCACAAACAATGTCAGCAAGCTGGAAATAAATGAAGGCCATTACACCACCTGTCTAAATGAACACGGTGGGATTCATGATGACCTTACGCTCTATAGGGTAGGAGAAGATGAATACATCTGGATTACAAATGCATCAAATGGGCCTAAGATCCATGA
Source organism: uncultured archaeon (assembly GCA_964590575.1). Lineage (GTDB taxonomy): Archaea > Asgardarchaeota > Thorarchaeia > Thorarchaeales > Thorarchaeaceae > SMTZ1-45. Next base: position 18,893 of record CAZPWM010000008.1, on the reverse strand, counting down.
GCATCTGATGAAACACTCATCAAACTTTGAAGTTGAGGTGGTTGATAAATCTAGAGATATCACCATGATCGCTGTTCAAGGTCCCAAAGCACTCCCCCTCATAAAGAGAATTACTAATAGTGATATCAGTGAATATCGTAGATTCTCCTGCTATAGACTCAAGCTTGCTGGATATGATTGCTATCTTTGTAGAACCGGTTACACGGGCGAAGATGGAGTAGAGATTCTTGTTCTAGATACTCCATTCAATGATGAAGGCAAACAAAAGGCAATTTCGTTCTGGGATGAACTCTTGAAAGCGGGCAAGGAGTTCGGAGTAAAACCCTGTGGACTTGGAGCAAGAGACTCAACGAGACTTGAGGCCGGATTCGTCCTTTATGGCCATGAGCTTGACGAGGACACTTCTCCAATTGAAGCAGGAATTCCATATGCTGTGAAATTTAAGGTTGAACCGCAATACATTGGGTTTGATGTTGTAAAACAACATAAGAATGAGGGTGGAATCAGAAAGACTCGTATTGGGTTAGTTATGATTGATCGCGGAATTCCGAGGGAACACTATCCTGTTCTTTTGAACGGTGAAGTGATAGGAGAAGTCAGCAGTGGAGGGCTGTCACCAATACTGAACAAGGGGATTGCTCTTGCTTATGTTAAGCCTGAATCAGTCAATATGGGTGACACTGTGGCGATTGATATCAAAGGAAGAATGAGAAAAGCAGAGGTTACAAAGTGGCCATTCTATAATCCTGAGGTCTATGGAGTATCCCGGACACAATAACCAAACTCATTTAAACCGAGTTAGCTCATCACAACGTGTAGGTGGACCTAATGAGCGATACCGAGGTTAAGGATGATAGAAAATATAGCAAGGATCATGAGTGGATTAAGGTCGAAGGCGACCTAGTCGTTGTTGGCATAACAGACTTTGCTCAAAACTCCCTCCACGAGATCACATTTGTAGAAATATCTGAAGTTGGTACTTCTTTAGAGTCTAATAGTGAGTGCGGGTTAGTTGAGTCCATGAAAGCATCATCAGACATCTTTTCACCCGTGGGCGGTGAAATCGTCGAAGTGAATAGTGAATTAGAAGATGCTCCAGAGATAGTCAACGAAGACCCATACGGCAAGGGTTGGATGTTCAAACTCAAACCATCAAACCTTGATGCTGACCTTGCGGGTCTTATGGATCCTGCAGCATACAAAGAGTTCATTGAGTCTCTTTGAATTCCATAGAATCAATGAGAAAATGATACGAAAGAGGTTACCCTCCATCCGACGCCTCTATTCTCACTTCTAGACACGGTTTTCTGTATAGGACGAGTTTACAATCAACAGCAACCTTTTTAGCGAATCACAAAATCGCTGCCGATAGTTCGAAAGAACTTGGAGACTGTACCCTAAATGTCATTTAGCAAGTTCACAAGGTCTACTGGAAGATTTCTCCGGAAAATATTCCACAGACCCAAGTCAAAGATTTCACGCGGTTCTATCATGCTTGTTGTGATACTTCTTCTGATATTCACGACAGCACTCTTGCTCCGTATTGAGCCCCTGTTTAATGCTCAACCAATTGTTCGCGCGTTTGACCCCTGGTTCCAGCTAAAAGTGACGGATTATGTCGCTGACAACGGATTCGGTGCTTTCTTCACATGGTATGACGACACCACTTGGGTCCCATTCGGTCGTGATATGGCTAAAACAAGCTATGTTGGAGTTCCATTTACAAGTGCATTCTTCTATTTCCTGCTAAACGGGATTGGAATCCACGTCGATGTTCTAACAGTATCTCTGCTCTTGCCAGCTTTTATGGGTGCCCTGACTGCAGTTGTTGCCTTCTTCCTTGGAAGAGAGCTCTCAAACAACACAGTAGGACTTTTCGCAGGACTGTTCACAGCTTTCATACCAGCTTTCATAACACGAACCGTTGCGGGTTTCTATGATAATGAATGCGTAGGAGTTTTCGCGATTGTACTCACCACATTCCTATTCATACGTGGATTGAAGCGAGGCTCGGTACCCGCATCTATTGGTGCTGGTCTTGCCCTTGGGTATTTACAAGTGTCTTGGGGTGCATCTGAGTTCATGTTGGGCCTCTTTGCATTATATGGTTTCATAATGTTAGTGATGGGACGATATAGTCGACGTCTCTTGACATCATACCTCCTGACAATATCACTGGGCATTTTCATCGGAGCCCTTGTTCCGCGGAATGGCTTTGGCAGTCTCACTGACTTCACAGTTATTGCTCCTATTGGGATTGGCGCGCTCCTAGCAATCTATGAGATCTGGCTTAGGATTGGAAGCTATCGTGAAACAACAGCAACAGCACTAGCTCCTCATATCAAGCCAATTCTTACTGGTCTACTCGTTCCAGTTGTTGGTATCGGTGCTTACCTGTTGTATAGTAGTGGAACAGAGCTTGAAATCAGACCATACAACTCGAATCCATTGATTCAGATTGGTGCCAAGTTTCTTACAGTAATCAATCCATTTACTCGTCTCGACCAGAGGATTCTTGCATCAGTCGCTGAGCATCTGCCAAGTCCATGGGGTAGCTTTTACAACATTCTTCTAATCTTGATATTCTTCTTCCCACTTGGAATGTATTTCCTCTTCAAGAGAGGTCGTGACGAAGATTGGCTTATGCTTCTTTATGGTCTGACATCCGTGTATTTTGCTGGTAGCATGATTCGTTTGAATCTGATTCTAGCTCCTGGAGTTGCAATCTTGGCCGCTGTAGCCACGTACAACATTCTAGCGCCATTTGCAAAAGTTGTTACCCAGAAGTCTGTGTTTGAAAGACGAAGATTCAGGATGAGTTCATCACTGACATCAGAACACGCACTTACTGCATTTGCATTTGTTGGATTACTTCTTTCAATCAACATCATACTTGGTGTACAATATGTAGATATGCAGGTTGGAAGACCAGAATTCGCAAGTGCACCCTTATCACAATCTGGACAAGCAACTGATTGGCAGACCGCAATGACCTATATCCGTAATGTGTTACCAGATGATGCAATAATAGCGAGTTGGTGGGATTATGGATATTGGATAAACAGCGCGACTGGTAAAATGACGATAGTGGATAATGCGACGTTTAATAGTACGCAAATTGCTAAGATTGGGTATGCGCTCATGGCACTCAACCTCACGGAGTCTCTTAGGACCTTCAAGAGTTGGAATACGACACATGTACTCATATACTTCGGACACCGCTACTCTAATTTCGGTGGTGATGAAGGCAAGTGGCCTTGGATGGTCAGAATTGCAGAGGACATGTTAGGTAGTGCAGTTATTGACGATGCAACTTACCTTGGCACTAATGATGCGACTCAAGAAGCCTTCTACTCATCCACACTGTTCAAACTAATGGTGTACGGTGAACCAAGAAACCAAGATGAGGCTACTCAAATTGATGTTCCCGAGGTTCGACAGAGTGTTGATCAGATTCTCTGGCAGGATACTGATTGGACATCACATATGCCTGTGTCCCTCTATGGTAGCTTCACAGACCTGTACTATAGCTCTGGTTATGGAACAGTAAAAATCTATGCGATTGACTATACCATGTATGAGCAGTGGTTGAATCGCACACAATCTGACTGGAATCTTGGCCTTTCTAACGGTGCGATGAACATCAATATTGATGGGGCTCTCGCAGAGTCTGAACTGGCTTTTCCAAGCCACTCCGTTTCGTTTGGTGCAGGTTATAAGGCTCAAGTCTATACACAATCCAATTCCACACACATGTATTATGGTATCCAAATGGATAACTACACAATCGGTGATGATGCACTTGGTCTTCAGATTGCACCATTGAACTCACCACTCAGCTCTGACTTACGAATTGTGAACTACAATGGTCAGAACTTTGATGGACATATTCGTTACGATGGTACTTGGGCTGAAGACTCTACTGGAACCAACTCATCAGAGTTTGCCTCAGCTGGCAACGTGATCGAGTTCCTGATTCCTCTGGACGGAGGCGATCCTCAGGATCTTCAAATGTCACCTGGAATGAACTACCAGATTAGATTACTCTGGTGGAACAATGTGAACCATGGAGAACCCTCATTCACAGTAAACTGGAATACTTTCTGGGTACCCGTTCAACTGCATTAGAAACCAACAGACTGGCGGTTGGTCTTAGAATCAATCGCCAAGTCCTCTTCTTTTTACAAAATCAATCAATCAGAGGAAAGATGTTGGGTCTTACGTTTTGCCTTTCTGCGATAGCCACCATATTTGTCTTGAGGACTATATTTTGATGGCTTTGGGCTAGAAACAGCTTCTCCGCACCTTGGACATTTATCATGTTCAAGTGTGTATTGTTCGCATTTACTGCACTTGTAGAGATGCGTCATTGTAGACCAACTCAACTCCCTACTTTCTTACAAAACTAATGCTACCCGACCCGTTTTCTACAGTTTTCGTGATCAGAGCGAGGATATCCGAAAGTAAATCCTCAGCCTCTTTGTAGTCGGGACTGACAATCCTAAGCTTGTATCTAGGTGAGCCAAGCGTGTATATCTCAGTCGTGGATTTTTCTCGTTTCTTCCCCTCGGTAATACCATCATACAAAGCGTTCTTGATCACTTCAATTCCGTTTGGACCAGGGACTGTGATTGTCATCTCTCCATCAATTTCCACAGATGGAATCTCAATTCTCTGCTTTGCGAGGTCGACCACTTGCTTTCGTAGCTTCTTAGTTGCGACCACATTCTCAAAGACATCAATGTTGCCATCGGAAGCGAGTTCAAGTCCTTTGTAGATTTCTCCAAACTCATCCTCAATTGGCCAGCCAATCTTTTCATAGACCTCTTCAAGTGACATGCCATTTTCTTTAGCGATGAGTTCGAGTAGCTTTTCTGCTTTCTGAGCTCGTTTCCACTCGTTGTTCTTTGTTCTCTTAGCCTCGGCAGACACTCTCCGGAGAGAACAATCAATGTGCTTCTTTTCAGCGTCTACTTTCAAAACCTTAACAACAACGCGCTGATTCTCGTGGATATGATTACGAATGTTCCTGACCCATGTGCTGCTTACTTCTGAGATGTGAATGAAACCTTCTTTCTCTCCAAATTCTGGCAGAACAACGTAGGCTCCATAATTAGCCACTTTAGTGGCAACTGCAATGGCAAACTCGTCCTCAAGAGGCCATTCAGCACGTTTCAGAACCATTCTCTCTACTCCCTACGGTAGCACCTCAATCTCTCTTGCGGTTGGCTCCAGCTTTGCTTTTCCACCACTAGGCTTTGCCAACACCTTTTGACACTTCAAACATTTTACTTCTGTGCTAGCATGTCCGAAAATAATCTGTTCGTTTTCGCAGTCAAGACATTTCACCTTGAGAAACCGCGATCTTGGTTGTTGAACTATATCATCTCTAGGCACATCAATCACCTACACCTTCTGAACCTCGACCTTTTTCAGCCGCATACCCTTAGACTGGATTATGTGCTCACATTCCTTACATTTGAACCTTAGAACTGTCTTCTTAGTCGTCTTTGCGAACCTCTTCTGGATTGGTTTTGGAAATGACCCATATCCCCGAGTTTTCCTCTTCATCCGGCGTTCTCCTGCAGCCATACTACGTCTCTTGCCTGCTTTTCCGATCGAAACACTATGTATAGTGTACTTCTTACACCGGGGACAGTATTTGTTCAGTTCGCTCTTCATGTTCATTGTCAGTCACCAGTCTTGACCGTGCGAAACGGCCTAGAGTCCTTTATAATCATTAGGGCATGTTCCTTCTGAACCGACGCTCAGAATCATTATGCAGCGGCCAAAGCAGCGATGTGCGCAATCACGGTGGCTATCAGAAGTATGCCCGCCAGAATCACTACCATCGTCGGCCCTACCTTGATGCCTGGCGTCTCGTCTTCGAAGAAGCGAATTAAGCCCGCGCCACCTGAAGGCATCGGGCCTTCCCCACGCTTTCCTTTTCTCTTCTTCGCTGTCTTCGGCATCAAGTATCACCTACGTAAAGGATGGCTGTCCTCACCCTGTGAGGTTTATTAAGTCTTCCAATGGTTCAAGGACTTTGGTTTCTATTATGGCGACTGACAATTCTTTCGACGCTGCTCGTAGAACGAGCAATCCCATAATCAAACCAGAGTTTCTCGGTTATCTCACCAAAAGAGAAACCTTGATTGTGAAGTTTCATTATGATCTTGCGATCTCTCTCAGGAACTTTGCCATGACTCCTATCCAGTAAGCCGATTATCTTGCAAAGTTCATCATGATTCCTCTTACGACTTGTGGCATGTCTGAAAAGGGGAAGACTACTTGCCTTGATTATGTCCTCTTGTCTATTTATTACTACTTTTGTCTTTTTCGAGTTTGAGTGTATATCAAGGGTCGAGAGAAGTTTGCTGATGAAATCCCGATTGGGCTTAGATGCAATTCCCAAACAGAATGATTTGATGGAAGCGTACCCATCCCCATCTGCAAGACCCTGCAAGAATGCAACCCGATAGTCACGAGGCATTTTCAGAATCCATTCAGCATCAATGGGGCTCTCTTTCTTCGAATGAAACCGTTCCAATCCAAGCAACACCTCCTTCACCCAGCGAAGAAGAGGACTGGCCTGACTCGCCCATACTTTACATACGATGGTCTTTCCATTCTTGATTTTGGTTTCATCAGCCCTACGTTCCACATTCATGCCTATCCTACCCATTGCGTTTGAGAATGCCCTGCCCAACCTGAGGCTCCAACGATACTTCTTAGACGCGTACAAAACAACCCTAGCTGACTGGTCAGAGTCAGAATCAAATCCTCCATCAGACACAATGAGTCCAAGAAGATACATGAACGCCAGATGTGTGGGCTCTCTCCCGTACTTCTTCTCGAAATCTTTTATCTCGGGGGTGCTAAGACTCTGGAGATGTCGCAGGACTGAGAGCAGGTCCTCCTCCGAATTGACCACCTCCGGGACCTGAATGAACCGCTCGGGGAGATTGGTGCGCGAGTTGAGTCGTAGAGGCAACCACTTCTTCCCTGGACCAGGTGATTCGCTCGGGATTGTAGCAGCCATCCGAACATAGGAGGGCAGTTGCGAACCATTGAACCACTCCCAGACCGTGCTCTTCCCAATCCCAAGTCGTTTTGCGATACTCTTGAGGATCCCACCTTTGGCGTACTCGTCCAGAAAATCAAAGAACAGCATCGCCCGGTCGAGATCCCTGGCATGGCTCTTTGAACGCTCCAACGCACCATAGAGAAAAAGTGTTCTGAGTCGCCGCTCGAGGGTCTCCATGTCGGTTACGCCATTCAACGAGGACAAGATCTTGGCCACCCGCTCCTCTCGGTCATCCAGTGGATTCCGTGTGAGGTAATGGCAAATCCGGGGCTTAGCACCCTCGATGAGCCACCGCTTGACGGTGGTGGGAGACTCCCCGGTCTCCTTGGAGATGCTCGCGATGTCACCACGTTTCAACTCCTCGTTCTGAAAACGCTCCACCAGTTCGAGATGGAGTGCAGCCTGTCGGATGTACTTAGCATAGTCCTTGTGCCTCAAGAGACCGGGATACCTCTCCCTGACCAGCTCCTCCAACTGCTCGATGGACTCGACCAGCTCCCCGTTGACCTTGGGTATCCAGACCCGCAGTCTGGACTCCTCTCGCATCAGGAACTGCTCAAGGGAGTCCTCCTCATCCATCTCATCATCCTCAGCATACTCTACACTCGTGTGGCTCTTATTCTCCCCCTCTGTAATTCCCTCAAGGAGTTGCATCACCTCCGGGTCTTCAAGCACCTGCCTGACTTCCTCAAGCATCTCCTCTCGCTCCTGCTCAGCTTTCGCTACCACCTGATTCCAAGCCCGTTCAACAGCCTCTGCAGAGCGCTCATCCTCGCTCTCAGCACTCTCCCGGACAAGCTCCTTGAACCGCTCACGCTCCTCCTCTGAGAGTTCTGCAAAGAGGCTCCTGATCTTCCGACGCTGCTTCTGTTCATCTGACTCATACTCTGCAAGGATCTTCGGGACACGCTGTATCTCGCCGGTCAGAGGGTCCTGAACATAGTCATACCTGTCATCCTCCTCCGTCCACTCATCCAGAATCTCCTTGACCCGCTCCACAAACTCTTCAAGGGTTTCGGGGAGTGGCTCATCTTCTGCGGGGACCTCGCTTGTTTCTGCCTTTTCAGACTCAACCTCTTGTGCCTCAGACAGCTCCTGCTCAGGTGTTTCATGGTCAACAGTCAGTTCCTCAGCGTGCTCAACAGACTCTACTTCAGTCTCAGGTTCTTTGTGTGCTAATGGTTCTCCCTCTGGTTTTTCAAGGGACTCGAGAATGTCCTCAATCTCTTGTTCAAGGTCTTCAGACCCTGCATCTGGTTCATCGGCCTCTACAGGTTCTCCCTCACGCTGACTCTCCTCATCCGGTTCCGAGAGGTCATTAGTCTCGTACTCGTGCTGATCCTGTTCCTTAGTGGATGCAGCAGGTTCAGACTCTGCATGCCACTCATTGATCTCTTGTGTATCTTCCACCTCGGTCTCTGACACCTCAGGACTGGAACTTGATGTCCTAGGCTCGTGGGTCTCTTGAGTCTCAGATGAGGTGGTTGTTTCACCCTCCTCGGATTCCTGACGGGTTATTCGATTGATGCCCCTCTCAGTACCCGGCTCTTCAATTTCCTCTGACTCAGTCTGTTGTTCAACGGGTTCTTGTGACTCTGGTTCTGAGACCTCCTGTGTTTCCTCCTCAACCTCTCCGGAACCGTTCTCTGTTTGCACGGCATAAGCCATCCCATCCCCTGCGTCATGATAGGACTCATTTGACTCGGTCATCTCTGAGGATGACCCTTCTGAATTGGTCTCATCTCCCTCTACGTCTTTGGTTGAAGCCCCATCAAGCTGTCGCTCCATGTCGTTGACGAACCTATCGTGCAGGTCGTCACGAGCCTCATCAATGTCATGACCTATGTCATCCTCCATTGACTGTTCCTTGTCAAACTCATTCTTCTCAACATCCTCAGGGTCTCTGGACTCCACCTCATCAAGCTCATCAGCAGCCTCATTGGCTACATTGTCTGCAGCCCTGCGACGTTCTATATCATCAACTGCTTCCTGAGCTTCTTTCTCCAAGTCCTCAGAGGACTCCTCTCGCTCCGGGTCTTCTGTCCTCTCTCGCTCCTCATGGTCTGAGTACCGTTCTGCATCATCTGAGTTCTCATACGGCAACTTCTGACCCCGAGTCGTGTATGCTTGCATGCACCTCATCCGGGATAGTCTTCCAGACTGAGTCATTGTCGGAATTACCAAGTTCAGACCGTGCATGATGCAGTAGTATGGTGGCGACATGGCAGAGGTCATCCTCAGGACCTGCGATCTTCTTTGCAAACACAGTAATCATCCGTACAATTGGTTCAAAATCGCCATCCAGGGCCTTGTTGAACCGCTTGATGTGTCTGCTAGTGAACTTCTCGTTCCTGACGATCTCAGGAATAAGCCTGCTAAGCCTGTATTCATTGTCAGAGAGTCTACGCTCAGCAGCCTTGTCTTGTATCTCTTTCATCTCTTCAATTGCCCTAGCAACAGCATCCTTCAGGTCAGTCCTCAGTGCTGCCTTATCCTCTTTGTAAGAGACCAGTCCTCTCTCCACAGTGAGTCTGATACGTTCGTGAATGTGACCAAGATTGACCTGTGCCAGTTCATTGAGGGGAACGAAATTTGCGAGCTCTGTAGTGATCTTGTCAAGATTCTCTTCAGAGAGTGGTGTTTCAGTCTCAGAGAGAAACCACAATAGATGATGACAATAGAAGGCAAAGTATGACTCGTTCGGTTCCACGATTGACACAAAGTTCCGCAGGACCAGTGCTCCGAGAAGAGTATTCCCACTTTGTGCAGCCATCTCCATACCCTTGAGCGCACCTTTGACAGAGGGCTTGTCTAATATCGAGTAGAGTCTGTGCATCTTTGTGACATCGATCCTCAATGAGGCTACCGAAAGACTCTGTTCATCCTTCTTCACCTCGACCGAATAACCGGACTTCGTCTTGAACTCAGGGTGCTGTTCATAGACAGGTTCCATGAACTCCTTGACCACCTTGTCAGTGACCAGAGAACCAGGAGCAAGTTCAGGGTACTGTTCAACTGGATTATTGATCCTCACACGTACTGGTTTGCCGATACTAGCAGTACGGACCACCGCCTCGCCGACTGGGAGGGACCCTATCAACCGGATCTGGTCATCCGTGCAGTTCATCTGGTCCCCAATCTGTTTGCGGTCGTTCTTCGCCCCTTTCCTGTGCATCATGATGTTCAGGGCCATGTTGCAGGCGTTGTTTGTGAGCTCTGATAGATTCGGAGCATTTAGCCAGAACCCGAGCCCTGCGCTCCTTGACTCTTTCATGATAGTAGTGATAGCGTCAACAGCAGCGAACCGTACTCCATGCTCCTCATCCACCTTGACCCCTGTCCCTCCAGAGAAGAACCGCTGGGCCTCCTCCATGAAGACCTCATACTTCAGCCCCCTCTGGTCATGAGCGTCTGTCTTCTTCTTGGCCTCGAAGTAGCGTGCTAGCCTTGTCACCAGCCAGTAGACGAAGAACATCTGTTCCTCCAGTGAGAGCCTGTCAAGTATGATGATGGTGGGCTTTGACACCAGCTCCTCAATGGTCATCCCAGAGATCGTGTCAAACAGGGAGCTGAGGACACTGGGATAGAGTGTCCCGTACCGGCCCCACAGAGCACCCCAGACATCCTCATTCCCTCGAGTGCTGTACTGTATCTCGTCCCTGATGAGGGGGAGGGTTTCTAGGAAGTCCGAGAACAGGATGGGAAGACCAGGTGTGTTGGTCTCACGGTCCCAGCCTAACCTCAGAAAAGTGAGTTCAATGACCTTCTCCATGTATTCCTTGATGATTCCCTGCGAGGGCATAGTGGCGACGAACATCGCCTTTGTGTCGTTTATTACGGAGTTGACATGCATACCCTCGTAGAAATAACTGAAGGAGAAACGAACTGGCGTAGTGGTCTCATCACCTGGAGTGAAGACACGGACTCCATTGATCTTTCTGATGAGCCTAAGTTGGTCCTCATGCTTGGATGAAGCGATAACCAGGAACGGAGTGTGCAGTCTATCGAGTTCGAGAGCGATGTTTGACTGAGTCACAGTCTTTCCTGTCCCTGTGTCACCACCAGCCACTGAGTGGGAGGCAAGATCAATGAGTGGGATTCTGAACTCGCTAATGGGGTTCCCCGAGTCATCCAGTTTTTGACCAAGGAGAACGCCCTCACTCTTCTTAGGAGTGTCCCCTGACTCTTGGTTGGCCCGTAGGTCAGCTGGATTAGTTATGAATGAGGCGTGGTCAGCGATTGGGACTCCGAGGTCATTTCGAGCGAGAAGTAGACACTCGCCTCTCCTAATGAGAGGAGTGTGGTCTTTCCTATAGTCTCTCCCTCTATGACTCGGGTAGCCTCGTTTGGTTTTAGTCTAGTCTCAATGGTCTGCTGTTGTGTCGAGTCTGCAGGGACTAATGAACCTCTCAACATCCCGAGCAGTTTTTTGGAGTTTTGTTTCGCTATCTCAGGGTCCCTGTCCCAACATGTTGCAGAAACCTCAACCTCGCAAAGATGGCTGTTGCTCATGCGGGCTATCTGTAGCTTCAAAGAGTCAGCGTTCCTGACGGCTCGCTCATTTACTCTGGTGGTCGACTTCTGTACCTCCCCCGAAAACAGCGTTGATTGCGGAGTGGAGACTGTGAGCTGACTCCTCTCTGTTTCGGACTGGTACTCCTTCTCTAGAGACTTCAGCTCACGGTCACTAGACCTTCGAGGGATGGCAGAGATCTGGATGATGCCATCCTCCATTCCTAACAGAACTTCAGCCACGACATTGATGGCATCCTTGTCCTGTTTTGGATCCTCAATTGAGAGTGGTTCTCCTAGTAGATATGAGGTAGCTACAGATGCCAAGGGACTGATTGTGGGTCCGTGAAACCGGGCATGCCTCTTTCGTTTGAAACCGGTGAGAGTTCCCTTAATTGAGTCCTCAAGAGTATCGAGATTCTCCTTAAGCTGCGATTCGGTTTTCGCCCAAGTCAGATAGAAGACACGCACTCTGCGTTTGATTCGTTGGTATCGAAGAGCCAATGGATAGTTCGCTAGCATCATCACTCGGAGAATCTTGTAGAACGGTTGATTCTGTTGTTCACTTGCTTCCATATCCAGAAGATGCGACTCTGGAAACTCTGTGAGCTCAACAGCCCCTATTACAATCTCCTTCTTGATGACCACTCTCGAGAGTGAGATTCCCAGTGTGTCTTGTTGCACAGGATGAAGTTCTTCAACTGCTGCTTCTTTCTGAAGAGTCCATACCATCAGCAGTGTGAGAGGAAGTCCAATGATTACGATGCTCTGGAGCGGGAACTCGATAACCAATGCATAGAGAGCTTGAACACCTGCGATAATTATTGCACCAACTGCGACAACAAAACCGCTCAACCAAAGAAGTCCCTTCTCTTTGGAGGGCTTTGAGAAAATCAGTGCACATGATCCAGCAAAGAAGCAGATACCAGAGAGAATCAATGCTTGCCCTTTCATTGTGGCTGAGCCAAAAGGGACCAAAGAGAGTAGCCATGTGATGCATGATACAGGCACAAAGGTCACAAGGAGCACAATAAGAAACTTAGTTAGTCTTAGTATACCAAATCCTGAATTCCCATCATCAGTCATTGTCCCATCCCTCCGCTAATGGATTTCGTAATCGACTGCACTTGTGTTACCCCAGTGCCTTTTACGCTCCCACCGATTCACATTCGTCGACAGGAACCGGTTTGTTGGATGTATGAATTGTATAGAATTAGATATCCAAAGCCCTTTGCACAGACACGAATACTGAGTGACGTCCTTTGTATGCCTTGAAACTAGGTCCTAAACGGGAGCGGTCGGATTATTGGTTATTTTAGATGAAATTTTCCTATTTACGGAGTTATGGGCCCTTTTTTGTGATTACTAGAGTCCATTTGTGCAACGAGAACCATCCTTTTTACCAATATTCCGTACGAAATGCGATTTCATATGTCCAAACCTACTTCATATCTGGTGACTCAGGGCAGACACACGGGCTCTTCTTACATTTCGAACATACATCAGTATACTTCTTGTAGAATGCATCAGAAACATCAATCTCTAATAGATTGGCCAGAGAACAAAGCCAAGTAGCTTCCAAGCTCGAGAGTCATCGTTTCGATGATGATTTAAGCAGATGAATAATTATTGAATCAACATCTGAAGCATATGATCATGGGGTGCAATCAGGAATATGATGCAGACAATATTGGACTTGGCGAGAGTGTTGGGACTACTCTTCTTCATTGGTTTGTTTGTAATGTTCGTTGCTGGTTTGATTATAGCTTTTGCGGTGGATGGAGCTAGGAAGAGGACTATTAAAATGGCTGAAGAGGCGGGTGTAGAGATCACTCTGAAGCCAGATCGAGGTCCTCCAGTATATGCGATTGAAGGCATTATCTATTGCATTGGTTTCATAATTATTGGGGTCATTAGCGTGGTTGCTATCGTTCTGGGAGTTTCGCTTCCTCTTGATTTATCAGAGGACCTGGAAACAATAATCGGGACATCTGTCTTTGGTATCTTTGACGTCCTTATTTGGGCTATTACGATATGGAGCCCGTTCTATTATAGATCTGAGCGGCGGCGTCTTCAACGTACATTAGAAGAGGCTCTGAGCAAAAAGGGTGTGTGATGGAGAGGAGGCAGAGGGATGCGTTGAATGCCGCATCACAATGTCATTCTGTACAGGCTGTGTCACTTCCACTTCGCCGACTCGTGAACTCAAAGATAGGAATGACGTATCTAAGCTAGAAGAAGCTGAAACTCCTATCTTTGATCCAGCTTTAGGTCAGGAGTCGGCGAACAACCAAGCGTGAGAATGTGATATTCCTACCCTTATCGTCTTCCGCTATCTTCTCTGGATATCCTATTATTCTCTCCCAGTCAAGGTAGGTCTGATATCCCTCGTTGGCGGGGAAGTCATCTGTTAGTTCGACCTCGACCGATTCGGTCTTCAGCCATTGCTGTCGCCACCATTCTGCAGAGTGCCACGTATAAAGCATACATGAAGCCCAATATTGTTTCAGATGCTCTGGCAGACTCTTGGGCAATTCTCCATCAAAATCCTTGTAGAATCCCGGCACTACACTTCCTATTTGGCCGCCGGTTTTGACTCTTGGGATTAGATGATGCCGCAGATAGATTTCATCAGTTGCAAAGAAGAAGAGAGAATTTACACAAACAATAGCGTCAAAGAACTCCCTTGGGAATGGCATCTCTCGCGCATCAGCTCGAAGGGGGAAAACTTGACTCTCCAGACCCAGTTCTCTAATGCGTTCCCAATTCTCACTTTGACTTACTCCTAGGTCTACAGCCCAAACCTGAACATCAAACTCTTTCGCTAAGAATATTGATCCACCAGCCTTCCCACAGCCCAGGTCCAGAACGCGCATATCTGGTTCAAATTTCATTCCTTCGCATAATCGTTCAAGCAGCCAAAAAGTTGGGCAGCCCAGATCCAATCCAACCATCCATTCAGGATCGTATTTTGCTGTTCGAGGAAATGCAGGATTCTTAAGAAGTGTTTTCGCCAGTTCCAAATTAGTTTCATTCTGCATGAATCCTACCACCAATTAGATTCAATTCAGATTGCATTCATTATTTATAATACAAGATGAATAGCGCAACATTCTGTACAATCGTGTCCATGGAACTTTTGGAGCAGTACACAATAAAGAGCCTAGTTGGGGAACAATTGCAGAGATATCCAGAGATAGTGAAGTTTCAACTACAACTATCAAAAGATAGCTTTTGATGGGACAAAACCAAGAATATACCACTATCTTGGCCTATCACAATCACAAGGGCTTTTCTTGCATTTCGAGCAGGCATCAGGATATTTCTTGTAGAACGCTTCAGAAACATCGATTTCCAACAAATTCGCTAGAGAACAGAGCCATGCAAAGACATCTGCCACCTCATCGGCAATGGCCAGAGTTGAGTCATTGTTCTCGATTGCCTCTCTCAACTCTCCAAGTTCATCAAAAGCTCTCTTCAGAGTTCCCTCAACACCCCGAGCTCGGTCTTTCTCAAGGTAAATCTTTCGCATCATTTCTTGTGCTTCTTCGATCTTCATTAGAAATCCCCCAGAGAGGGTCTGATTAACTGTCGGATCCTATTTGAATCTCAGATGAGCATATGCCGGTGTGTCTGTGTCGAAAGCGTAGTGGACTTTCTGGTATTCCTTTCTGAACTCAGCTACTTCTGCTGCAATCTTCTTGACATCCTCACCCTTCATCACGACACGATGAAGGAACTCTGCAACAGCATCCATCTCAGACTCCTTCATACCCAGTCTGGTCAGTTCGCTTGTACCAAGACGGATACCGCCCGGAGTCTTATAGTCACGACCTCTCTTCTTGTCCCAAGGTAGGAGATTTCGGTTGATTATGATGTTTGCATCCTCAAGATTCTCTTCGACAGCAGCCCCATCTTTCATGGGGGTTTCAGTGACATCCACTAGGACAACATGAGACTCGGTGAATCCTTTGTGTTCACCGATGACACTCCACCCTCGTTCGTGTAAGGCCTGAGCGAGAGCTTTTGCATTCTTCATTATCTGTGTGCTATATTCAACACCAAACTCGGTCATCTCAGCCAAGACCACAGCAAGACCCGCTACGTTGTGCAGGTGGTGGTTGCTCAATAGGCCTGGGAATGATGCTCTCTTGATTCGTTCAGCAAACTCTTCCTTTGCTAATATGATTCCATGCTGCGGACCAGGCATCGTCTTATGGGTTGATGCAGTCATCATGTCAGCACCTTCTCGCAGAGGGTCTTGGAAGAATCCAGCCGCGATAAGCCCCGAAACATGTGCCGAGTCATAACCAATAGTCATTCCATACTCATCTGCTATCTCGCGGAACTCCTTGACCGGGTGTGGGAATGGAAACACACTCCCTCCAAAGAGGAGAAACTTGATCTCATCTCCTTTTTCCTGAAGGTCTTTTATGAGTTTCATGCTAGCATCGATATCGATGTTGAACTCTGTGTCATCGAATACCCAGTTACGTACCTTATGACCTCGTATTTGGCCCGCGGTTCCGCCAAGGTCCTTTCTTGCATGCGAGATATGTCCACCATGGGCAATGGACAAGGCCATCATTCTCTCCATCGGTTCCATGGCTGCTGTGTACATGGCTAGATTTGCGACAACCCCTGAAATTGGTCTCACATCAGCAAACTCGGCCTTGAACAGCTTCTTTGCAAGGTCTATTGTAATGAGCTCGACCTCGTCTATATACTTACAACCTGCATAGACCCTCTCCCCTGGCCATCCTTCCGCATAACGGTCTCGGAAATCGCAGACGATAGCAGATCTGACAGCTGGAGAGCTAACGTTCTCAGAAGCAATGAGATTGATTGTCTTACTCATCCAGTCATCATGTTTCTCAATGAGTCCAAATACTTCATCGTAAAGCTTTTTGTGCTCGCTCAAATATGAGCCTCCTTCTCTTGAAGACGTTCGGCGCTAAATCAGGCGCCGTTATATGACTTGTGCCAGATACAAAACACGTCAGCACAACAATCTCTATGAACTGAAAACGAATAGATGATGTTGAAGCTCATCAGACGAGGCTCTATTTGTTATACTCCAGATGAAAAGAGATGTTCGACTCGCTCGTGTAAGCCTGATGCTCTATTTGTGTTGACTTGTATCTCGGATGAACCAACAAGCGCAGTTGTTGAGGAACTGGGGTCATCGATTTTGCACAGCCATTTAACCGCATTTCTATACAATGGCCAATCTGACTCCACATCATCCGGTTCTGGAATATCCGGGAATTCCCAACCATCCCGATCGCTTCCTTCCTCTATCTCGCCATGCGGACCAATAAGAAACACTCTACCCTCCCCGTACTCGCAGGCCACGATTGCAGCTGTTCCTGTGACATCATACTCCCCCAGAATAGAAACGCTCGCATCATCATAAGGGTCAAGATAGGGTCCACCATAGTAGAACATTGTCATCGGATTTGGCATGGACTCAGTAATGGGGTGAGTTTGGTCAACAATGTTGATCTCTGTCATTGCCCAACCTGGTTCAGGTCGGTCTGCGATTTCAAAGATAGGTCCCCAAGCTACGCCAGGAAAGAGGTCTAGGTTTAATTCATCTCCCTCCACCTTATAATCAGGTGGTGGAAAACTATTATCATCCATCCAGACCATGTAATCCGCAGCATAGTACGCCCCAGCACAAATTCCCAGATACCCGCCACCCTCAGAAACAAATTCCTGTATCTCTGCCTTGCCTTCAATACCCACCTCGTCCCAATACGCTGGATAGTGACCTCCTGGCCACATTAGCACATCATAATCATCAAGGCATCCGTCTTGGATATTCTGTCCTCTCACTGTTGTAAAGGAACAACCCATCCATTTAGTCATATTTGAAAGAATTGTTTCTGTTATCCCCCACGCCCCCTCTCCATTGTAGTATGCAACATCCACATTGTTTAGGTCTGTATCTTCCGCAGGGGGTTCTTGTGCACCTAAGAGGAATAGAACTCCAACGGAGATGATGAGCGCAGAGAGAATAACTGCAATTACACCCTTGGTGAGAGCGGATCTAGTCACATCAAACGCCCTCAGTCATATACACTGTCCTTAGTATTACATCTTGCTATCTTCATTGGAAAGCTTGTCATTTGCACACTTCGGATCAGTAACATAGAGTGAGATATTGTCCATCGTTGACACCGCAATCTCTATAAACTGAAACCGAGCAGATGCCGTTTTGTGGGCCAGTGGCTACTTCTTTTCAGAAACTCTGATCCAGTAAATTAGATTGAGAATATGTAAATGAAATCATTCACTCTTTAACTCACTTGATAAAATATTCTTCTCAATCTGATCTATAACATCTTTCAAAACTTCTCTGACAGTAGGATTGCGTTTTAGAAATTCGGAGAACATCGCAGAGAAGGTTTCAATCCTTTGTATTTCTTCTGTTGAGTTCAAATATAGGATAAGTGCAACATAACATATACTCTTGAACTTCTTGGAATAGTCTTTGAACGCATTAAAATCAATTTGCTTTCCAAGCAAGATGTTGATATCATTCTCAAACATTGCGTTTTTGATATATGTTCCTTCATGTAGACTATGTGAATACGAAGAAAGTGAGATCCACAATGTAGAATATAGTTGATCTACTAGTTCTTCGACCGTATTATTGACTATACCCCACTCACCTATTTGTTTAAGCATTGTTTTAAACTTTGGAACATGGAGATGAGGTTCAGCCATCAAAGCAATCTTCGTCACAGCTGCTTCTAGATTGAGAGGAATTGTAGATTTCTCAGGTATGCTTTCAATTGCTTCCTCTATTAAATCGGTGAATGTATCTTCATTACGGCCAATACGGATTTGGTTTACAACTAATGCCTCATCACGATACTCCTTTTGAGCAAGATAATGATAGAAGACACCGGTAGTGATACTTTCTAAAGCTGGACGAAGTAGGTTAGTTGCGCTAGTAGAACGTCCTTCAAGACCAATAATCATGGAATCAAAAAGTAAATTCAGGGTTTCGACGAGTCGAGTCCATACTCCAGACCATTTACTAATGAAAGATTGATAGAATGAAGTGTCTTCTCCATAATGCTTACCTACAGAAATCACGATTAATTCAGAAAGAAGAAAGGTATACCAGTATGATTCTATAATAAGTTCACACTCTTCACTAGCTGAATCTAACAATCGTATTTGTCTTCTTTTAGAGAGGTTTCTTATCTGCTCAAGGTAGTTTCGAACATTACCGTAATATAATGGAATATGGTCTTCAATCATGACAAATGACCACCACTCC
>CAZPWM010000007.1:0-56048 GCA_964590575.1 uncultured archaeon | reverse complement strand
AAATGCACGAGTTATCCACATTCTTCCACTGTTGAAATAGCCCTCCCAACCGTAGATGTTCCCTGAGGGACAGGATAAAAGCATACCAGTGAACTCCTCAGACTCACCCTCTCTGTCTGGTTCATTTGCATACGCGTACTGGCAAGCTCGGCAGTGAATACATCGCGCATTGATTTTACGAAGCTCTTCAAGACTAGTCATGACAATCACTCCTTGTTAAATTGGTTACAATTTGAAGCTTATGTTGTGTAGATGTTCTCATATTCTACTCTTCCTCCAATGGATTCGGTAAATCCGTAACTGAACTCCACGGGATGGCTAATCGCCCGGGATGTAAGATTAGATTAGGATCAAGCACCTTCCTGAACTTGACCAGCATCTTGTAGTAATTCTTTGCCTTTCTGAAGGTTTCAGGAGCATGCACAAACGGATCAGGTCTATAGTTTATCCAACCCTGCTTCAAGAAACTCTTTGTGGTTTCCAAGTTGAATTCCCTGATTCTGTCATAGATTCCTTTCTCATCGCTATCGAAACATAGAATTGGCATCACAATAGCCTGTCTTGCATGGTCAATTGACGCAACCCACATGACTGGTGGAAATCCATAGTTCTCCATGGCGGCACAATACTCTTCCATCATCTTCGAGCTCTCAAGCCACGGACAATACCATGTAATGAAAAGGAATCCTGCTTGCCACAGTCCATAAGGAACTGCAATCAGATTTGGTTTCTTAAGCCGAGATGCGACCTGTTTAGGATGCAGACTCTGCTGAGGGCACTTGGTGTTTTTCTTTACTTCGTATTCCTTGTAGGTTTCATCTATTCGCTTTAGCGCAAAGTCTAGCTCTTCCTGAGAATGTGCCCAAACCTCACTGTTCATCCAATACTCATCTATACCGATTTTTTTGTAGAATTCATAATCCAATGGAACATTGGTCTTAGGCCATCGTGTCATCACTAGAGGCCAATTACCACCTTGCACCATCACTGTATTTTCAGCTACACCCATCTCCAGTTTACCAATTTCCCATGCGGGCTCGATGATGTGTTCCCAACTATCCCCACCATAAGCAACAATCGTCTTGAAGTGTGGATGAGGAACAATCTTGATTGCGACCTTTGTTATTATCCCCATAGAACCTTGAGAACCTAAGAAAAGACCATCAGGATTTGGACCTACACCCCACCTGTAGAAAGCCTTAGCATCATCGAGCGCCCATGAACCTGTTCTGAATGTTTCACCTGATGGCAAAACTATCTCAAGACCAATAATCATATCAGCTTGCGGTCCATATCGACCTGTGACAAGTGAGAACCCACGTTCTATTGCATCTCCGAGAATTGTAGCTCCCGGTGGAGCACCATCAGGAATTGGCGGAGCCCAGTCAGGCCATCTCTTCTTGAAGATACGCCAAGCATCGCCACACCGAACGCCTGGTTCAACAACCATGACCCGGTTTTGTGTGTCAACTTCCATCTTGTTCATTCGGGTCAGATCCATCAAAATACCACCGGGCTCAATTGCTGGAAGAGCGAATCCTCCGCTCAAACCCCCTGCAGCTGGTGTAATTGGAGTGAGGTTCTCGTTTGCTACTACGAGGACTTTAGAAACCTCCTCAGCATTTGAGGGTCTAATAACGACCTCGGGGAGAACTGCTTCAAGACCCATGATACCTCTAGCCATGTAACTATGAAGAAGCGGTGTACTGGTTGTGACATGCTCTTCGCCACATATGGCTTTGAGTTTCTTGACAACTTCATCCGTGACTTTATTGTAATTGCTCACCTAGTAATCCTCCATTATCAGCCGGAAAGGCTGAATCATGAATTGTCGAAAGCAAGACTTTGCTGGAGAAATCCATCATAAATAGGATTCGGCTAACAATAGATTTGAGACATCGCCATGGGGAGCAAGATAGATAGGCTTTCAGGAGCACATATTATTGGGAATGTTCAGATGCCAGGCTTGACATCAAAGAAGAATTTGAAGATTCTTTGGTTTGTTTCAGGTCTTATTATTGGTTTTATCGCATGGAACATTCTAGGTTTTCTCGATACTCCGCTATTGCAGAAACTTTTTTGGACTGTATTGACCTTCGTCGGTGGCGCATCAGGACTGGTTCTTTCAATCGCATACCTCGAGTACGAGTACCATCTTTACAAAGACAAACAAGACAAATCAACGAAGTCATCAGACCTAGAAGATTCTGAACTCACCAAGTTCAAGTTCTATTCTCCAAAGGGATTCGTAGTTTCCCTGCTTGTGTCGTGTACTCTGGTTTGCAGCACAGTGACAGTATTAGGTGTACTCACTGGAGCTAATACCATGTCTGTGTTTATAGAAGGAGTCAAGATTGGGGGTTGTATTCCTGCTATAGTCTATATGATTTGGTATCGAATTAGAAACCCTCGTCTTGAACTGAAAGAACAAGAACTCCCGAAAAAGATTCCTGCAACTGGCGGTAAAACGGTCTTGGAAGCAGAACATTTCAACCTAATAGAGGTCCATTTAGAAGAAATCCACAACCTTCACAAACTTACCAGAATCAATCTTGGTCTGAATCAACTCACGACAATCGACCTATCACCTCTGGCAGGGAGTACTCGCATCAAGGAGCTAATTCTTTACATGAATCACCTAGAAACAATAGATCTCTCCCCCTTGGCATCCTGCCCGAATCTGGAGTATCTCGACCTAACAGACAATGATCTTGAGTCTTTAGATCTTACACCACTCGCTTCATGCATCAAGCTAGATGCACTAAACATTGGAATAAACAAAACTTTAGAAATCGACCTGAGCCCATTATCAGAGTGCACGGATTTGAAAATACTAACTATAGATGGAATGGGTCTCAGAGAGGTCGAGCTATCTCCCTTGAAGAACTGTATAAAACTAGAGTGTCTGAAACTAGACGATAACGAACTAATATCTCTCGATGTCACACCTCTTTTTGAGTGCAAATCACTGACAGATTTTCCAATTGACAAAATAGAACTAACAACGACCCTAAGCCAAGCGATTGAAGACTGGCCAGAAGGTGTGAGAAAACAGAAGAGGAGAATAGTGATAGTGTAGCTCTTTTCGAACTCTTTCGAACTTTAATAAAGAGTAATTTTGGATTTAAAAGTCTATGAATGCCGATTTCAAATGTGTTTTTCAATTGTGCTTCATGGTCATTATATAATGAATTATCGTTAGTTTTGTTCAGGTGTTATGATTGAACGCACGCATAGTAGAAACCCCTGATGGCGAACAGATTGTGCTTAGCACAGTACCGCCAATGATTGAGGATACAATACTGCTCTCTTTTGGTCATTCTATAATAGAATTCGAAGATACACTCTACGAGAAATTTCTGCACATCACGAAAGGTCTCGTTATTACGCGTGAAGAATTCAAGAACTACTTAGAGAATATGGAAGAAAGAGGTTTGGTAATGTTAGTGGAATTCTTTGGAAAACGCGGTTGGTCGAGAAACCCAGAGCTGACTTCAATTAACTAGTAGTAAGGTTCTTATTTCCTCCTCGAACTGCGTGATTTCACTTCCGGTATTGATGCCATATTTGTCAAGCTGTAGATGAACGGTCTTACTCTCCAGTTTTAGAATAAGATCGTATCTGTATCCACCCGTCGCATCTCTTCGGGTAGGAGAAACCTCGTAATTTATGATTAATCTCAAAGGATAGAATCGTTTGTATCCAAAGGCAAAGTCTGTGATACCCTCCGGTGTTATGCGCAAGAACCATCTGTTTTTCCAGAAGATGGGAGGAAGAAACATCCATGGAATAAAGAAGAGAGCTATTACTGCGATGTTGACAAGGAAGTATGCAATTTCTCCAATGGTTGATATTATGAGAAGATTATTAGCGAATAGTAGCATATAGATAATCAAGAACAGCCCAAAAATACATGTGAACGAAATCCAGTTTCCCTCTACTCTTTGATAACGCGTCATCAACATCCTCTTCATCGGGGTTGCTTAAACTCTTTTCATTTTCTTTAGTACCAATGATATTTTCGATAACGAATACTAATATGATGCGGCGCTGTCAAAAATACAGGGTACTCAGACATGGCAAGGAAACAGAAGAAGGGAGCATACGAGCACTTCTGTGTGTTAATATACGGTCAAGGTCAATGGAGTGAGCGCGATAGGCAATCAATTGAACAACCAATCCGAAAAGTGATCACAACATATACACCAGATCAATACCCATTCTTTCTGAAACTAACCAAAAGGACTGAACCATTTTCACCCGGATCATGTACAATCTGTGGTCCAGCATCTGATCTTCTCCAAGAATTGAAAGGACAAGCGGATGGCATCATTTACCTTGGACATCACTACATAATTCCAGAAGATGACCTTGAAGATATGGCCACTTTTATCCGAATGGTCTTTGACAATGAAAAAGTGAAGAAGATGTACATGTTGTACTTTGATGGATTTGGAGAGGTTAAGAAGACTGAATTATCTCAATGGAATCTTGAAACGCTGAAATTACATATCGAAACAAAAACCTGCAACAAGTCACAATTCTTAACGGATCTCGAAAGTGGGAAGTTCGAAAATCGTGTTCTCTATGAGATAGTCAAGTGGTAGAGAGTGTCGTTGATTTGAAAGCGAAAAAGCTATACGAGAGCGTGGATAAAGAATTTGAACTTGACAAGCTCAGTGAGGATGAGTGGAGTTCATTAGACCTAGGGGAACACATCACGGAGGGTTTCAAGAAAACTTGGAAGGGTTTAGTACTAGACAATTCAAAAGAGATACAGAAAGTTTACACCGCCGTGTTTCCCAGTGAACGTGTGCTTGATACTATTTTGTCTTCTGGAGAGAGGAATGTCCTCCTCTTTACCCATCATCCGATGATATGGGACACAAGCCACGGTGGTTTTCCGTTCAGGAACATTCCCATGAAGTATTTGGAAAAGCTAAAAGAGAGAGAAATTTCTTACTATTCAATCCATGTTCCTCTGGACAGAAACGGTCCGTATAGTACCACGGTATCCTTAGCTAGAGCTCTGGAGATTGAAACAGAGAGGGAGTTCTTTGATTATTTTGGCGTCAAGGTTGGTATAATTGGAAAGACTCATTGTAAATCATTGTCTGAGATGTCTGAGAAAGTCAAGGATCTTGTCAATCACATGGTGAAGGTTTGGGGTTACGGCGCATCAGAGATATCCAATAAGAAGGTGGCCCTCGTGGCTGGAGGAGGTAACTATCCCGAGATAGCTGAGGAACTAGCTGAAACAGATGTCAAGACCTATATCACTGGAGTCACAAGGAAAAATCCAGACTATGAGCCCTCTCTCAGATTTCATAAGATTTGTCGAGATAATCACATCAATGTGATAGCAGCCACACACTACTCTACGGAGAAATTCGCATGCATCACAGTGCGGAAGTTCTTCGATACTCTAGGAGTGCCCAGTGAATTTGTAGAGGATGAACCATCGCTCAACGACTACGAGTAAATCTATATCTGCGAGGAATTGGATTGCGATCGAATTTTGACAAAACCCACCAACGACACTATAGCAAAAATTGCTAAAATGGGAAGAATCACCTCTAGAGGCAAGCCTGACTGATCACCAAGGACAGCATCAAGAATGAAGTTACGGAACATCGATGGGTTCTCATCAGTATCACCTATGCTGTATCCTGATGTAAAGACAGCAACAAGATCATGTTCAGGGGATACAAAGATGTACTGACCGTACAATCCAGCTGCAAAATAGACTCCAAGATCCGGCATAGTCCACCATTGGTAGGCATATCCTCTATCAGCACTCAACGTGGTGACCGTGGTTGTTGATTCATTCACCCAGCTTGATGAGATCACCTGTTCGCCATCCCATGTACCATTATTCAGGAACAAGTAGCCGAATTTGGCTATGTCAAGAGGTCGTAGTAGAAGATCATATCCTCCGAAGTTAACACCTTGTCTATCCGCCAACCAGTAGTAACTATCAATGCCCAGAGGGGTGAAGAGGTACTCAGCTGCGAAGTCCAGTGAGGTCATGTTTGTGATTTCTTGGACAATACCTGAGAGAAGGTGGGATGCGCCGGTGTTGTAGTGGAAAACCTCGTCAGGTTCATATTCCATGGGCCTATCCAAGACATACTGAACACCACCACTCAGGTTGTTACTAACCTGATAGACGTCATTTTCAGGAGAGGTGAATGGTGCACTTGTTTCATCCCAGGGTAGTCCAGAGCGCATTGTAAGTAGGTCTCTCAATGTGATTTGCTCTTTTGCTTCGTCAATGTTTGCAACTGTGCGATTAGGGAAGAAAGAGAGGAGTGTCTGGCTCGTGTTGTCAATATATCCGTTGTCAATAGCAAGCCCAATTAAACTAGAGGTGAAACTCTTAGTGACAGAATAGAGATAGTGTGTTCCATCAATTCCTTGCGTTCGGCTTTGTCCTTGCCATAGGTTAGGATTCTCTTCGAGAACTACATATCCATGACGAATCACAATCACCGAATGGATATCCAAGTCCTCATCCATAATATGGTCAATCATCTGTTGAAGTCGAACAGAGTCCATTCCTTGGTCCTCAGGAGTGGAGTTCATCCAGCCCTCAGTGGGCCAATAGTCACGTGATGCCGCATCATATGCTATGGGACATGATGATTCTGAGGCATATACAGTATTTGTGAATGATGAGAACAGAAGCAGCATTACAAACATCAAACCCAAATATCCGGAACAGATTTTGGATTCGCTCATAGTATGACCAAGATTTGTTAGAGTTTTCTGGATATAACCTAGACCAACAGAGCAAAACTTGTGCCAAACACTAGTCCTATTCTATATTGATACTGATTATTTTCACCGACAATTCTAAGGACGGATAATGGTGCTGAAGAAAAAATCTGCAATTATTGTAATTGCGCTCATCGTGCTTATACTTGGAACAATGCCAATCTGTGTTTCTGAATCTCGGGTTGAAATGAATACATGTACTAATCACTCGATTGCTCAGTCTCAGACGGACCTCTCAGGAATTACTGTAGGTATCTATTACATCGGTTATCTAGACAGTAGAGTGAACAACAGCTTAACTACCCTCATCAATATGTTCAGGTGGATGAATGCTACAGTGAGAATCTTCAACAAAACAGATATCATAAATGGCTCACTCTGGGGATGTGAAGTCCTTTCAATCCCAGAATGGTTTGGACCTAGCATACCGAAATCTCAAAGAGAATGTCCACATTGCGGTGCGGTTTATGTATATGAGTTGACTGCAGAGAAGGAAATGTTCCTTTGCCAAAATTGCGGAAAACAATTCCCGCATTCCACAGAATCCTAGAATCGATGCATCCTGCTGTTAGAAGATCTTCAGTTCGTCCTACTCGCCCCAGAGTTCGTGCCAGACCTCGAAGATTTCGCCGATGCGTGCAGTTTCTGAATCTAATATAGTGCTTTCCGTGGATGATTAGGAGCATGCTCGTTTACATATGATTTTCCAAAAATCATTAAACTTAATAAAATCAAAGAGATAGTATACATAATTACAACTAGTTGGTGAAGACTGAGTTGAGAAAGGTCGCGTGGTTTGGTGTAATCCTGTTACTATCTATCGTAACATATTGCACAATTGGGGAGATAACAACAGGAGTCCCTCAAATAGGGGAGTCTGTTCAAATAATAAAAGAAGATACAGGATTCCAAGCAGCATATACGGCTAGAGGTCCTATCTCCATTCTTAGTGATAGCGATTTCAGCGCATATGGATTTCCAGGAACAGGAGATGAAAACACGCCATTCAGGATTGAGGGCTATAGCATCACGGATAGCAACTTTGAATTGATAGTGATTGAAAATACTGAAGCGTACTTTGTAATCCAGAATAACTATCTTAATAGCATTACATCATCACTAGACGCCATCTATATTAGAAATGCGAAAAATGGATTGGTTTACGATAACACTGCAGTGTATAATAGACACGGGATATTTATAGACACAGGTTGTCTGGGGATAAATGTCACGAATAATAGGGTGTGGGATTCGTCAGAGAGTGGAATTAGAGTAAACTCATCAACCAATGTAAAAATCCATCATAATGAAATGCATCAAAATACATACAATGGCATTTGGGCTAATTCTTCTACAGACCTTGACATTTGGAATAACACAGTCTATGATGACGAACTGGGAATATGGTTGAGGAACACTAATAGTAGCCAGGTCATTGGAAACACCTTGTTCGGTAATGACAATGCAATCTGGATATCCAATCAATCCAGCTTAAACGAAATTACATTCAACAGCATCTTTGACCCAGCTGACGTGAATCCCAATACATGTGGAATACATCTTTCCCATGGTGCACATCAGAACAGCATCCTCAACAATACAATAGCTAACTCAACAGAACACGGGTTCTACGTGGAGATCTCTTCAGGTAATAATACAATCAAGTGGAATACATTCATTGGCAATAACATTGGAGGAACATCTCAGGCTTTTGATGCAGCATTGGTGAATGTATTGTATAACTACTGGAGTGATTGGACCACTCCTGATGATGATTTTGACCAGATTGTGGACATTCCATATATGCTTGAGGGAGCGGTAATGAATGACGATCCGTATCCTTTGACTCATCCTACAAACCCACCAGAGTTTCACTATATGACGCCCATGACTGTGATATACCCAAATGGAGGTGAGTCGATTGCTGACTCTGTCACTGTGCGGTGGACCGCATGTTATGATTCAGTTGGTCATACAGTCAATTATTCGATCCAGTTCTCACTCAATTCGGGAGTAGATTGGGTGAAACTCGTTGGGAATTTGACTGCTACTCAGTATGAGTGGAACACAACTTCAGAAGTGAAGACGGATCATTATCTTATTCGTATAGTTGCTGAATGCTCAGAGGGATTATCTGTATCAGATGACTCAGATGGAGAGTTCGCTCTAATTGCACACACTCTTTCGGACCCCACCATTACGTCACCCTCCAGTTCGGGACCGTTCGATACAAGTCTGATGATTGAGTGGGACTCTGCTGTGGATTCGTGGGGATTCAGTGTGAGCTATTCTCTGCATTACTCTTCGGATGGAGGTTCTAGTTGGGACGCTCTCGTTTCTCTGCGAACTGATAATAGCTATTTATGGGATATTTCTGGTCTAGACAATGGTGACAACTATGTTGTCAAAGTTATTGCTTCAGCAGATGGGGGAGTTAGATCCGAAACAATCTCAGTGACATTTTCAATTCAGCACGCAACTACGTCTACAACGACAACTACATCGACTGAACCAACAGGAGGAGACAACATAGCTATGATACTAGCTGGAGTTGGGATTGCTGGTGTCGCAGTTGTTGTAGTCTTAGTGATTCTTCTTAGAAAGAAGAGCGCTGGTAAAACCTGAAGCCAGAAAAAAACAATGAATCAAGTAGGTCTGATAACATATGATTAGTAAAACAAAGATTTTCTTATGCTTGACTCTTCTTGTCTTGTGTCCATTAGCAATGGCCATCTGCTTTGTTGATAGCCCAACTGTTCATACTCAAGAGATATTGAATATCTTCAGTCCAGGCTATGAAGAAAGTCTTCCCATTTATATCTCAAATAATACTGACTTTGCTAATCAAGTGGCTCTGAACTCATGGGATGGCAATGGTTCGGTGAGTGACCCCTATATCATAGAGGGACTTAATATCACGACATCAGGAAACTCTGCAATCCAAATAGGAAATACGACTGTATTCTTTGAAGTTCGAGGGAGTCTTATTGTTGGGGGATCAATAGGAATTCTTCTACAGAATGTGACAAATGCCAAAGTTTGGAATACTACGATACAAGACTCAGATAGTTGTGGCTTACTTGTGACCGAGTCAAACAGTGTCATAGTAACCAATAATACAATACGAAGTATCACTGGTGCAGATTCCGCCGGTTTGTATTCGCTTGGTTCCAACTACTGTGAATTTACCAATAACACCATAGGTGCTGTGAGCGGATGGGGATTTCTAATTGATTATTCGAATAATTGCTCAATCTCCGAGAATTATGTTAGTTCAGCAGCATATGATGGGATTCGTCTACGAGACTCCTCTGAGAATAATATAACACTCAATGAGATAACACATAGCCACCTAAGTGGAATTAAGATTGGAAACTCACACAGATGTAAGATAGAGGAGAATCTGGTGAAGTACAGCGTTGAGGATGGTATTTCAATTGAAGTATCATCCCAATGTCGCATTAAAGATAATGTCCTTTATTGGAGTGGAGGATACTCCGTAGATGTGGCTGGAGACTCAACAGATATCATTGCTAACACCTTCTATGTGAGTTGGTTGCAAGGACTTCGTTGTCAAGCAAACAACAACAACATCACTCTGAATAATTTCATTGAGAATAATCAGGAATTTTCAGTGATTGCTAGTTATCTTATTGATTTGGGTTCAAACAATATCATCATTGAGAATTATTATGATGTGTGGACCTGGCCTGATTTAGACGAGAATGATATCGTCGACCGGCCATATCTCTATGATGAGGTTCGTGAACACAGCGATAATGAGCCACATGTCAAAGTTTTCCAGACTGATTTGATGCACATCCTTACAAAACCAATACTGATCTTTCCAAACGAAACAATGAGTGGAGAGAAATTCTGGGGACCCGTTCAACTTCGATGGAGTGTTTCAAGTGACACGTTTGGTCATGATGCAACCTACAATGTGTCAGTATCAAATAATGGGGGTACATCATGGATTGAGATTGGACACGATCTCGTTGACACAAATCTGGAATGGAACTCCTCAGAGTATACGGAAAGCGCAGAGTACAGGTTCAAGGTCATTGCTCAGTGTACTGATGGACTGGTTTCTGAATACACCACAGGTGTAGAGTACGAGGTCAAGAACCACAATCTATCAGCTCCAACAGTCCTCACACCGAATGGAGGAGAATCGATCTTTGGAAACTATGATATAACATGGAGTGACGCTGTGGAATCATGGGGACTTCCAGTCACATATGACATCTATTATTCTCTAGATGCTGGTGAAACATGGTCAGAGCTAACTGATTCTATTGAGGACAACTCATTCGTTTGGGACATAAGTGGAATACCAGATGGAAATCAGTATCTCATCCGTGTTGTGGCTAGAAGTGCTTCAGGTCTTGTTTCAGAGGATGTTTCAGATTTGGTCTTCACAATAAGTAGACCAAATGTTACAGTGATCGGTGTATCAGTCGTTGGAGGAGTTGTTGCAGTAGTTATCATTGTCTACATCCTTAGAAGGCGAGGAACAACCCTGTGAGAAACGATAATCAGAAAATCTTAGGCTCATCCCACTCGCCCCAGAGTTCGCGCCAGACCTCGAAGATTTCGCCGATAGTAGCGTACTCTCGAACTGCTTGAACAATGTGCGGCATGACATTCTCTTCACCCTCTGATGCCTTTCGAAGTCCGTCTAGAGCTTCCTCAACTTTCTTATTGTCGCGGTCCTTTCGTATCTTCTGAGTCCGTTCAATCTGACGACGTTCGACTTCCTCATCAATCTTCAGGACAGGGATTGTGATCTTCTCACCTTCAAGAATATAGTCGTTGACACCAACAATCTTACGGTCTCCACTATCGATTTCCCTCTGATAGCGGTATGATGCTTCTGCTATCTCTCTCTGGAAGAATCCTTTCTCAATTGCTTCTACAACTCCACCCAGTGCTTCGACCTTTTCGAAGTACTTGTAAGCTTCCTCCTCCATTTCGTTTGTGAGGGCTTCAACATAATAGGATCCAGCTAATGGATCAATTGTATTCGCAGCACCACTCTCATGAGCAAGTACCTGTTGAGTTCTCAGTGCAACTCTGACAGCATCCTCAGTTGGAAGGCATAGTGCCTCATCCATTGAGTTCGTGTGTAAAGACTGAGTGCCTCCGAGTACAGCAGCAAGTGCTTGGTATGCAGTCCTCACAACATTGGACATTGGCTGTTGTGCTGTCAGTGAGCATCCCGCAGTCTGAGTGTGGAATCGCATCCATAGAGATCTCTCTTTCTTCGCTCCAAAGGTCTCTTTCATCTCTCGAGCCCAGATTCTACGAGCTGCTCTGTACTTAGCCACTTCCTCAAATATGTCATTATGAGCATTGAAAAAGAATGAGAGTCGTGGGGCGAATGAATCAACATCTAATCCGTGTTTCGTACCAACCTTCACATACTCCATTCCATTCAGCAAGGTGAATGCTAATTCTTGGATTGCTGTCGATCCAGCTTCACGGATATGATAACCTGAGATGGAGATAGTGTTCCACCGAGGAATGTGTTTTGTTGCGTACTCCATTATGTCCCCAATGATTCGCAAAGAGGGGGTAGGTGCGAGAATCCATGACTTTTGAGCCATGTACTCCTTTAGCAGGTCATTCTGAATCGTTCCACCAATCTGCTTTGACGAAACACCCTGTTTCTCAGCAGCCACCATGTACATTGCAAGCAGGATTGAGGCTGGTGCATTGATGGTCATTGATGTAGTGACTTGATCAAGTGGAATCCCATCGAAAAGTATCTCCATGTCCTTGAGCGAGTCTACTGCAACTCCTAACTTTCCAACTTCTCCATGTGCAAATGGATGGTCAGAATCCCGTGCGAAAATTGTCGGCAGATGGAAAGCTACACTGAGACCTGTCTGTCCATTAGCTAAGAGGAACTTGAATCGCTCATTAGTTTCCTCAGCACTGCCCATCCCTGCAAACTGTCGCATTGTCCAAAGCTGACCGCGATGCATAGTAGGTTGAACGCCGCGTGTATAAGGATACTCGCTTGGGAATCCCAAGTCCTTCATATAATCGAAGTCCGGGATATCAAGGGGAGTATAGAGAACCTTTACAGGCTTACTGGAGGTAGTGACGAACTCCTTCCTTCGATCTGGATGCTTTGCCTGATGTGGAGCAAGTATGTTCTTCTCCCAGTTCTTCTTAGCCGCAGCAATCTTCCCAAAGGTACTATCAACCATCAATGACTCCTCCGAATCATGGAACAAGTGTCCGAAAATGAGAGCGAATATTAAGTGTTCGATTGATGAAGTATTCTAGAACTCAAACCCTTTGCGAGCTTGCACATTCATTCCTTTGAAGTAATGTTTAATCTCTTTCATTTCAGTAACAAGGTCTGCGGCGTCCAAGACCTCCTGCTTAGCATAACGGCCCGTCATTATCAGTTCCATACCTTCTGGTTTGTTTCTGATAAGGTCGAGTTGCTCATTAAGGGAAAAAAGATTCCATTCAACGGCCACATTTATCTCATCCAAAATCAAGACGTCACATTTCTTATCACGCATCGCTTCTTGTGCAAGACGTAACCCATCTTGGGCCATCTCAATATCGATGGGATCAGGATTCTCTTTGTCAACAAAGGTTTCTCGACCAACCGGAATAATGGTGAAATTCGGTATTAAGTCAGTACTCCTAAACTCTCCATAATTGATATCTGCATCACCATTCCGTGTGGCTATCTTGGCTTTCATAAAAGAAATCATGAGGACCTCTTGGCCATGTCCGGCAGCACGAAGCCCAGCACCTAGTGCACATGTAGTCTTTCCTTTTCCATCTCCAGTGTAAACCTGAACAAGACCGTAAATCATCCTTACTCACCATGATCTTGGAGTCGTTTGGCAACCTCTGCAACTCTCATTCCTAGGAGTGCACTACCTTTCACTGCTAGGTCATCATCTTGTGCAGATCTCCACAATCCTTCATCAGTCTGAAGACTGCCTGAACCAAATGTGCCATGTTTTACTGGACTTCCAACACTTCCTACAACTATCATACCTTGACCTAGTGCATAACGATTCAGTAAATCCACCACATGTTCTTGACCACCATACCGGAGACCAGCATAGGTGATTGCGCCAAAGACTTTGTTCTTCAATTGGTGGTCATTCATCTTCATGGCTCGAGACCTATCGATGAAATCTTTGAGAACTCCAGGAACGGAGGTGAAGTAGGACGGTGCTGCAATGATAATGCCATCCGCTTCAATGAGTTTCTTCTCTAACTCGGGCATATCATCATCAGCGCTCTGAGGACAGGGTTTTTTCCTGACACATGAGTCACAGCCTGTACAGTGTTGAATGTTGAAATCACTGATAGTGAGTAACAATGTCTGGCTATCAGGAACAGCTTCAAGCGCTTTCTCAAGCAAGAAGCGTGTGTTTGAGTGATCAGTCTTGGGAGAGCCGCAAATACCAACAATTAACATTGAGAAACCTCCACTTAGTATAGAAAGCGAATCCGCATGTGCAATACTTGTGTCTTTCGTCAAAACCAGAAAAGAAATACAATCAATATATTCAAAATTTCAGGATGAAAGCGCTAGCTAATTTTATCATTCAAGGAGTTCGCAATTTCACTAACGGTACTCGTAGCGTGAAGGTTACTTTCAGAAGGTTGGGAAGCAACTACTACTGTGAGTGAGTGGACTTTCAACAGTTGTAGTACGTGATCACCGGAGTTTATCGTAGATGGTGCGATATCCATTACAGGCGATATGACCCCCTGAGATATCTCGACCTGAATCCTGAACATATAGATGTCAGGAACATTTCCCTTGACCAAATTGCCCTCTGCGTCAAAGACACCTACAAAAGATATCTCGGGTTTTTTGAGTGCTTTATCAACAAGTCGTTCGATGAGTTTGATAGTGTTTGTTGAAGGCGAATCAAGAGAAACCGAGAGATAAGTATCAATTAGAGCGTTGATATCAGCAATATCACTCATGCTCCCATTCCAAGAATCAATGAGGGCTCCAAATTCATGAGCAATTGCGTAACCCAATGATTGCATGAGATTCTTCAGCTGGGTCAATGACTGCTCGACTGATGTCAATGAAACCAGCGCAAAGGAGGGAAAGAATGAGTAAGACCAGATAGAGTCATTCAGTTCAAGGGTATAAACTCTATCAGAAGATGTGCTTGTACTTGATTGCATCATCACCACGGAATTTCGTATATAAGATGGCAACGCGGTTAGATCTACGCACGCATCATCTTCGAATGAGCGTCCATATAGAGAATCCCCACCTTTATTGACCAGGTATATACAACGAATCATCGTGGTCCCGCTCGATGGCTCATTGCATGTTTCCCAAGTCATAAGGATTGCTGGTCCAAACGAATCCACTAAAATATCGCCATGGACACTAGATTCTTATCTTCATTCGCTAAGAGCTATTTGAGGCCAACACAGATGTCAGAAGAACCAAAGAAGAAGAGAAAGAGGAGAGAACTTCAGAAACGGACTCGTTATGACATCTATGCGGAGTTATTGCGTGTAATCTACATTTGGGGCTATTGTCCACTTACTAGGGCAGCTCGTTCCACGAACATGCCAGTAGATAGAGCAAAGGAGTCAATCACAGAGCTTGTGGAGAGGGGATTACTCGAAGAAGAAGATGACGAAGGAATGAATGTCTTCAAAGTGACTGTCAGAGGGCACCAATACCTCGAGCTGTATAAACGCTTAGCAGGACTCGTTGGAATACCTATCCCCGAGCCAATAATTGGGATGTGAGTATAGTGCAAGTAGAATCGAGGATAGTCACAACATGTGACCCTAATTTGTGGCCCCGCTTTATATACTAAAAGTGAGCGATTTCAATTAGAATTACACAAGGTGAAGGCCAAGATGGCTGAAAAATTATTATTCAAAAATGAAGATGTGGTTGAACTCGGAAAGGTTGAAGGTGATGTCGAGATCCGAAGTTGTAGGACTCTCGTACCATCTGAGGGCGACACAATTGTAATCACTGGTACACTATTCGTTGTTGATGAACTCGAGATTAATGGTTCACTGCAATGTGATCGACTTGAGTCTAAGAGTCGAGATATGATAACGGTAAATGGAAATCTTATCGCGGAGAAAACAGCTAGTGTACCAAAAGGGAGCCTTGCAGTATATGGTAATGTCAAATCTCGTGATATCGAAGTTGGTGCAGCACTTAAGGTAGAAGGAAACCTTGAATGCATTTCTGCAAAAGCAGGTGCTACCATTAAAGTCACGGGTGACGCTAAGGCGCAGAGACTCACAGGAGGCGGCTCAGTCAGCATCGAAGGTAATGTTGATGTTGAGAGGGTTTCTGGTGGTGGGTCTGTCGGAATCCATGGAAAAATTCAAGCTGAAGAATTTGACGCAGGCGGTTCTGGAAAAACTGTCCGAGGATACATCAAGAAGGTTTCAGTTGGAGGAAGCTTCAAAGCTGAAGAAGCAATTGAGATTGAGGACCTTGACGTTGGTGGAACAGCCAAGGTTGGTCCAGGTTCCAAGGTAAATACTGTTGACATTGGTGGTACCTTCAAGGCAGAAGGCGACTTGACTTTTGATGAGATCAATGTCGGTGGGACAGTGAAGATTATGGGTAATGCATCAGGTCGATTGATCGACGTAGGTGGAACCGTAAAGACGGAGGGAAATCTAGAGGTTTCTGAAGGCCTCAATGTTGGTGGAACTGCTTCAATAGGTGGGAATCTAAAGAGCGATGGAAAAATCAAAGTCGGCGGCACCGTGAGGGCTGAGGGGCGTATTGACACCTTCCGAATAATCGTAGGTGGCGAAATACAAGCAGAGTACATCAGAGCCACTGATGGTTTCCGAATTGGAAAGAGATCTGAGGTTAGAGGCTTTGTCGAGTCAAATGAGATTCTCATTCGCGAACGTGCAAGAACTGATTCACTATATGGCAATGACATCAGAATTGAAGAACGTGCACGTGTAGGAAGTCTTTATGGAAAGACTATCTATATTGAGAGAGGGGCATATGTAGAAGGCGAAGTACTCTACACGGACAGCTTAGAGGCAGAGGATGATGTTACTTTCAGAGAAGAGCCAAGAAAGGTAGATCAACTACCACCTCCTGAACAAGTGAGCTAATCCAAAGCGTGAGCCTTCACCACTAAAATCAACAATGAGAGGGGCTTTATTTTCACCCTCTCTCTATCTCATTTTCTGAGGACAAATATCCTGCGCCCTGAATCAGAATGATAGGGACTCTTATTAAAATCCCCGAATTCGTTTTCGATTCGCAAGCCAGATATCCTGATCAGAAGATCTGCGTCCTGTTTGAAGATGAGCGAGGCACCAGATACAACATCCAGCTCATTGATGACTTGACCATCATTATCCTGCACGGTATATCGAAGTTCCAAACGCATAATCCGGGTTTGATAATTGGAACGTATGACTCCGGATCGTGTAACTATTCTTCCATCTGGAAGCTTTACAGCTGCATCCTCAAATGTTGCATTTTCATACTGGAGTTCCCCTGGATAAAGATCAAGAATGAAGAGTCCATTTTCCTTTAGATGGTTTCTCACACAATGAAGGGTAGAAAGCTGGTCTTCCGTTGAAAGTAGATGACCGAATGAGTTAGGAACAATAATCAGAGAGAACTTCGTTTCCAGAGAGAACTTTGTCATTGATCCTTCTATTAATGTGACTCTGCGGGATTCATCCTGGGGGAAATTTTCGAGTTTCTTCCGGGCCTCATCCATCATGGATGGTGACTTTTCAAGAGCCACTACATCAAACCCCTCTTTCGCAAGAGCAAAGGTTACCCGACCGGTCCCTGCTGCAAGATCCAATATAGGAGATCCTGTTTGTCCGGCATATTCCAGAAAAAAGGGAATATCGGTATTATCTGCAAATAGGTCGTAGAATTCACCTACACCCTCATATCCAGACTCTAAATCCTCGAATGGGTTCTCTGCAGACATGCTGCCACCAGCAACTAAGCAGGCACAGATGTTGAATTGACCGGGATTTTTTGTTCCATTTTAGAACGATATCTCTCAGGGACTGGATAGTTGTGGAAAGCATGTGAATACCAATCGTTCATCAGTACTTCGAG
Source organism: uncultured archaeon (assembly GCA_964590575.1). Lineage (GTDB taxonomy): Archaea > Asgardarchaeota > Thorarchaeia > Thorarchaeales > Thorarchaeaceae > SMTZ1-45. The sequence continues at coordinate 38,167 of CAZPWM010000007.1, read as the reverse complement.
TTCTTTGTTAATCCGTCCCCATAGTGCTTCGTTCAACTCTGGGTGAATTGACCAAACTTTCCTTTCTTCGGTACCTTTCACAACACCCTTCTTGGCCACCTGTTGACCACGAAGGAATGTGAGATAAGAGGTTGAGAAGGTCTTGATTATACGTTCGGGGTCTTTAGCGAAATCTACCTTTGTTGGGTCTACATCATAGACAGCAACGTCTGCATCAGCTCCAACACCAAGGTGACCCTTTACTGATTCGATTCCCAGTATTTTTGCAGGGGCGGCTCTTGTAGAGATTGCTATCTCATAGAGACTCCACTCACGTTCAATAGTTGGTAGTATCGACCGTTCATGCGCAAATTTATGCATTCCTTCCATCCATGTGTCACGTTGCTTCTTGCTCATCAACCAGGACATAACTAGTGGATACTTAGTGAAAGGTCCTGCATTGGGATTATCTGTACTCATGATGCAGCGCCAGACATCATCCACATTGAGCGCAAACTCAAGGGGAATTGTCCATTGCACTGAGTTACCAGCTGCTTTTGGTGAGTAGGTATAGGGAACGATTCCAGCACCACCAGGGAGTTCTACGTCGACCGCTATGTTTGTCCACTTCCCCCCTGTTAGTTGGTAGAGATAGAACTCAAATGGACCATCACCAGTCATGGTGGTAGCTGGTCCAAATGTGATTTGTCCCATGTCAGCAGTGAAATGTTTATTCTTGTTGAAATACTTAGCAAACTCTATGCCACCTGAAGCAATGTCTTTCCATTCAGTCCCTGAACCCTCAACATTGCCTAATGTTTCAAAGGACATGTGAGTTAGATGACAGATGTGTTTGCGGCCACCGTGTCCTTTGATATCACGAATAGAATCAAGCTGCTTAATTGTGGTTTCAATATTCCCAACTCGACCTAGATTATTCGGATGGTAGTGCATCATATGAGGAAGACCTAGTGACTCAACTGCTTGACATATTCCTCGAGTAATCTCGCGAGGTGTGATATCCCATCCGGGAACTTCACCATCAGGGTCTCGGAGGTCGACACCATGAGCCCATGCATAGGTACCTCCAGGATTCACCACCTTGACACCTAGACCACCGACCTTTTGGAGAATCCATGCAATATATGCAGCAAGTCCACTAAGGTCTCTCTCTTTCACATAATGAAATGTAATCATGCTGTTACAGAACATTGGAAGCAAACCGGAGTCAAGATTATGCAAATCCTCCATCTCTTCCCATGAGCCAAGTGCTTTGAGGGCTGGGAGAGCTGGTTCAATGACCGTAGTGTAGCCCATGGAAGAGTATCGATAGCCAATGACGTAAGAGTTTGGCATTGTATAACCAACGCCAGCACGAGTGTACTTTGTCTTTGAAACAGGATCTTTCCGGTGGTCCTCAGGGCACATGGCTCTGCCAACGCCCATCTTGCTCCCAACTATGTGAGAGTGCATATCCACCCCTCCCGCCATCACAAGTCGGCCCTTGAGGTCAATCTTTTTGGCAGACTTATCTACACGTTCAACAATCTTACCATCTGATATACAGATGTCTTTGATTTCTCCATCTATACCATTCATCGGATCATAGACGCGACCGTTCGTGAGTATTGTCTGCTTGCTCATTTCTTCAGCCTCCTTACTTCATTGTATATCATTCTCAAGACATCTCTGTCTGGAAGTATACCCTCTGGAGGGTCAACCACTTTCTTGAGATATAACGGGAGTCCATCCATTCGCGTCGCTGCGCCATCACACTCGATGCCAGCGATAGCTGTCTGAATGTTGACCTTGGCAAGTAGCGATGTCATGTTACGTTTGGGGTCCAGATTGATAACTGGAACACTAGCAAGGTGCTTCACTGCTTCCCTTGGAAAATGAGCAGCTGGATCAGCTGCAATGTTGAGAACAGCATCGGCCTCATCCCTCACAAGTAGATCAACTGCAGTGTATTCACCTGGTTGATACCGGGGGTAGCCACGAGCATAGTCTACAGCATATGGATAGCCAGTCTGCCACGTTGATGTCTTGTTTGCGCCAGCAACGTTGTAATGTCCGCGCATGGGCATCATGCTCCATTTAGTGTAGTGGTTCATGTCCTGAATCAACCTAATTGCAGCATCTATGTTCCTATGGCGACCCTTGGACTGTGTCAAACCTAGACCGAAGAAGAGAACTCCATATTTCGCAGTCTTCATTGTTTCTACCATTTCAGTGAGTTCTTCAATGGAAAGTCCTCCAACTTCAACCACTTCTAGAATCTTGCCACGCGCTATTGCACGAAGTGCAGAAATAACTTCCAAATCAGAACCAGGAGCAATCTTGACAAATTTATCAGCTACACCTGCGCTGATGGTCTTCCTGACATCAACCACCCATAGTTTGCGGTCTTTCTTTCCGTCTTTGATGTAGAGCCCATTAGCCCTAGTAAAACGGCTCATATGCCGGGGATGGGCGAATTGAGGGTTTGACCCCCAATAGATGATTAGGTCAGCTCTATGACGTGTTTCAGCCAGAGCAGCAATTGGCTCACCAGACTCTTGTGAGCCCAATATTGTCGGACCATGACAAACTGATGATGTGTTGTCAACTACACCACCTACTTCCTCAGCAATCTTGTAGGCTTCTCGATGAGCATCGTTTTCTGTTGAACTTAGACCGTAGACTAGCAGTCGCTTGGAATTGACTATAATCTCAGCAGCTTTCTTGACCAAGTCCTCAAGAGACGAGTCCATGGCAAGCCGATCATCGTGATGATTCAGAAATTTAGCCTGACTAATGGAACAACCATTCTTGTTCTCAGTAATCTGATTACCTTCTACACTAAGTGCAATGTCATCACACAGGCATCCACAGAAGGGACAAATGATATTCTCTTTCATACCAGAATTTTCAGTCATTATGCTCCCTCCACAATCTGTTTCAATAACTCCCTAACATCGGGCACTTTTTCGCCCTTCGCTGCAAAGAGTTGCGCAGATGCACCCTTGAAATCAGGCATACCAGTTCCCTCCGTATCTGATCCAGTCACTGCATTTGCATAGGGACCACATGGTATGAACACCACACCAGGTTCAGCTCTGCGGTCAAGCTTACATACTACAACAACGCTGCCATGTATGGTTTCAACACAAACAGGGTCACCTTCGCTCAATCCTAAGGCTTTGAGGGTAACTTCATCCATCTCGCAGATACCAACTTCCTTGAGATATTCAGGACCAAGCTTACCCAACTCCATAGCACGTCCCTGTTTAAGGGTACGTCCCGAGGTTAGAAGGGCTTTGACTCCCACACGACTCATCCAAGACATCTCCGAAAATATGATTTTTGACTAGCCAAACCGCAATAAGAACTCTTGGGGAAAAGAGATTCTTGGAGAAACAGAAGGAAGTAGGGACGAGGAGCTAGTCGAATCCTTTCAGATCGTCATTCATAGCGCAACCTATATTTCTCCACATCCCTACAACCTTCGAATATACAACTCTATTATTTACATTAATGTGTATCAAAATACACCATGAAATCGAGATATTTCATAATGAAATGTCTACTAAATATCCTACCTGAGTATTACATCTGTCACTTCGAAGCCTTTATCAGACAAGATTCGAGGTGGCGCTCTGAGGCTCTCAGAAAGACAAGGTTGTTGAATGATACTATGGCAGTTGATAAGAAGGCGCTAAAGGAGCTCTACACAAGAACGCTAAAGGTGCGCAGGTTCGAAGAAAAGGTATTCTCACTATTTGGCGAAAATCTTGTACCAGGTACACTTCACCTGTATCTAGGTCAGGAAGCTGTTGCCGCTGGTGTGACTACAGCCCTAGAGAAGTCTGACTGGATTCAGAGTACGCATAGAGGTCATGGACACGTGATAGCGAAAGGTGCGGATATGAACGCAGCCCTAGCTGAGTTGCTTGGTAAAGCCAGTGGGTCCTGCAAAGGAAAGGGAGGCTCTATGCACATTACGCAATTCGATGTTGGAGTGCTTGGTGCTACAGGAGTTGTAGCATCTGGCCTTCCGATTGCGGTCGGAGCAGCACTTTCCTGTCAAATGAGGGGTACAAAAGATGTAGTTGCATGCTTCTTCGGAGATGGCGCATCAAACAATGGCACTTTTGGTGAGTCCCTCAATATGTCTGCAATCTGGAAGCTTCCTGTTGTCTGGATTGTCGAGAATAACTTGTATGCCATGGGAACACCTATCAAGATGATGTGCCCTAGCGCAACAATTGCACAGAGAGCAGATGGATATTGCATCCCAAATGTTGTAGTAGATGGTAACAATGCCCTCGAAGTCTATGAAGCCACTGTAGAAGCTGTAAAACGTGCCAGAGCGGGGGAAGGGCCGACATTGATAGAATGTCAGACCTACAGAATGCATGGTCACTCACGATTCGACCCTGCAAAGTATCGACCTGAAGATGAAGCAAAACGCTGGTTGAGTGAAGAACGAGACGCAGTTCGAATCATCAGAGAAATTGCTATCGAGCAGGGTGCGCTGACTGAGAAAGAAGCTGAGAAGATCGATGAGAAGATTACAAAGGATGTTGATAAAGCCGGCGAGTTTGCCAAGAAGTCGGAGTATCCAACACCAGAGGAAACTCTTGACGATGTCTTTGCGGAGGTGTCCTAAATGACAGAGATAACATATAGAGACGCTCTCAAAGCAGGTCTTCGGGAGGAGATGCTTCGCGATGAACGTGTGTTCATAATGGGTGAAGACGTGGGTCTCAACTGGGGTGGAGCCTTCAAGGTCACAAAGGGATTGGCTGAAGAATTTGGAGAAGCCAGAGTTAGGGACACTCCAATCTCTGAAAATACCATAGCTGGAGCAGCTGTTGGTGCTGCGATTACTGGACTGATTCCTGTAGCAGAGATAATGTTTGGAGATCTTATCACTCTCGCAATGGACCAGGTCTGTAATCAAGCAGCTAAGATGCACTACATGTTTGGGGGACAGACCTCAGTTCCACTTGTACTTCGAAGTGTGTTTGGTGGAGGTAAGAACATAGCATCCCATCACTCTCAAAGCTTGGAGTCATGGTTCATGCACACGCCGGGTCTCAAGATTGCGGTTCCTGCATTCGCTTATGATGTCAAAGGGCTCATCAAGACAGCAATTAGAGACCCTGACCCAGTGATGTTCTTTGAGCACAAACTAGTCTACGATAAGAAGGAAGAAGTTCCTGATGAGGACTACACAATCCCATTCGGTCAGGCAAAGGTACGAAGAGAGGGAGCAGATGTCACAGTCTGGGGAACATTCTTCATGCTTCACAAAGCCCTAGAAGTGGCAGATGAATTAGAGAAAGATGGCATCAGTGTGGAGGTCATCGATCCACGGACACTTGCGCCACTAGACACAAAGACACTGATTGAGTCTGTCAAGAAGACTGGGAGACTAGTGCTCGTGACTGAAGAAACCAAGACTGGAGCGACAACTGCAGAGATTGCAGCAATCGTTCAAGAAGAGGCTTTCGACTGGTTAGATGCCCCCATAAAGAGGGTTAATGCTCCGGACACACCAGTCCCATTCAGTCCACCACTTGAACAATATTTCATTCCGGATAACAAGCGAATAGCCAAAGCTATCCGTGATATCGTGTAGGTGAAGTCATTGGTCACAACTATGATCATGCAGCGCATGAGTGTAGCCATGGAATATGGCGTGATACTCAAGTGGTTGAAGAAAGAGGGTGACACTGTAAAGCAGGGTGACCTAATCGTCGAAATCTTCGGTGAGAAGAACGAGTTCGAGTTGGAATCACCTGCAGATGGAATTTTACTCAAGATACTCTGCGATGTAGACGATGAAATCCCCATCAGTGAGCCTATTGCGTACATTGGGAAGAAGGGAGAGAAAGTTCCTGATGTCATGCCGAAGAAGTTGAACAAAGGTGCAGCAGCCACTCCTGTTGTATCGACCCCTACTCCTGTTGCAACCACTCCGGAGAAAAGGACAGTGACACGTGTAACAACACCTCCTGTCGAAACTAGGCTACCGGGTGGAAAGATCAAGGCATCTCCTCGAGCTAAGAAGAAAGCGAAAGAGATGGATATCGATCTAGCCCTCCTTGTCGGTACTGGTCCTGGTGGTAGGATTGTGGAGAAGGATATTCTCACTGCACAGACTGTTCCGCAGGCAACGGTTTCAGATGAGCGAAAGATCAGACAGGTTGCTCCTATGCCTCATCTAAGGAGAACCATTGCACGAAGGATGACTCAGAGCTCACAGAACCCACATATCACCATGATTACTGAGATTGATATGTCAGAGGTCGTGGAGTTGCGTAAGGAAATCAATGAACGTGTTGAGAAGAAACATGGTATCAGGATTTCCTTCAACGACATTATCGTGAAAGCAGTAGCTGACACGCTCGACAGATTTCCAAAGTTCAACGCTACACTTGTTGGTAACGATTTGGTGATATTCGATGAGGTGAATATCGGTGTAGCGATGGCAACAGATGATGGTCTCATTGTCCCAACTGTCAGAGATGCAAACAAGAAGTCTATTACCGAGATTGCCATAGAAACTAAAGATTTCGGAAAGAGGGCTAAGGAGAACGAACTAAAACCAGAAGAGCTCACAGGAAGCACATTCACTGTGTCAAATCTCGGTCCATTCAATGTTGACTTATTCATTCCAGTCATCAATCCCCCTGAAACTGCAATCCTCGCTCTTGGGCAAATCAAGAAGAAACCGGTTGTCATTGATGATTCGATTGCTATACGATCAATGATGATGGCCAGTTGTGCAGTTGACCATAGAGTACTTGATGGTGCTCCAGCGGGGCAATTCCTAGCAGCGTTGAAGAAAACCCTTGAAAACCCATTTATGATGAAAATTTAGAACTTCTTGTTCATCGTGATTCTAGAGTCCCTTCCATGTATCATCGGAGATGCCAAACATTATCAGTCTTTAAACAAAATCTCACATGATGGTGAGATGATTCATACACAAACGTGTCCCAAATGCGGAGGTAGCAGAATAGCTGGACCTCATAGGATTGCAGGTGAACATTGGGTAAGGGTTGACCTTCCAGGATTTTCAACTGCAACACTGGAATCTTTCACATGCGCTGATTGTGGATATACAGAGTTCTATGTAGACCAAACTGGTCTACGGAATATTAACAACTCAGGAAGATTTGTGCTGGGGGCTCACCAGACGCCACAATTACAACCGGAAAGAAGAAGCTGTCCCTACTGTGGTTCGCAACTAAGACCAGGCGCTTTGACCTGTCACGAATGTGGCCAGATTATGTCGTAAGTTTCGACACTAAATATCTGGGGGACCTTATATTCTAAGGAGCAGACCAAATGTCGACACGAGTGTTCGTGTCAGCCTCGAATACGACATCTGCTCTGCCTCAATCGTTGCTCTGAGGCCTCCTGCCGATGGTGAGCAACTTACTTTGGCCATCGGCTAACCTACTTAATTTGACAAGACAACAACCTAATCAGGAGAATACGTAAGAAGCAGATGAAATAGAATAATCGAGTGAACTTCGAATGACTTGGCGGCTTATTGAGGAGGATAGAATGGATATCTATCAGAATCTTGCAGTTGATGAAGCCATTGCTAGATGCACATCAAATCAAGAGGACAAGATAAGCACCCTTCGTTTCTGGCGTTCCGATAGAGCAGTGGTTATTGGCAGATTCCAATGTGTACACAAAGAGGTGAATCTGTCTTATTGTAAAAACATGCAAATTGCAATAGCTCGACGGTTTACTGGAGGCGGGGCAGTGTATCATGATCCTGGAAACCTAAATTTTTCAATCTGCGCAGATCGTAGTGATAAGTATGTTCCACAGACTTTGAAGGAAATTTACGAATTGTTCATTGGTAATGTATCAACTGCTTTGCAATCACTTAATGTTCCTTCAATGTATGATCCTGTTCTTTCCTGTATCAGGATTAATGACCTGAAGATTACAGGGACCGCAGGTTGGCTCAAGAGAGGTGTTGCTTTTCTTCATGGAACATTGCTGATTAAATCCGATCTCTCAATGCTTCGTCAAAGCTTATCACCACCAGAAAGACAAACAGTTTTTCTCCGCGACAGGACTAGAGTCCGTTGCATGGAAAGCAAACGTGACAATGTAACGAATATTGCAGACCAAGTCAAAAAATGTCCCTCAAATGAAGCAATCAAGCATGCAATAGCACAAAGTATCAAGATTATCTCTGGACAGGCGGTCCATAAAGAGTCTCTATCAGAGGAAGAGAAAGACACTGCACAGGCTTTATATCAGAGCCGCTATTCCCAGTCCGAGTGGAATCTGGGTACTGCAGCCCAGTGAATCTGAGGAATGGTCCAATGACTGATGATGTTGAAAAGACGTTGAAAAGCTTCATGAAGCATTTTGGTGCACTTAACCGAGATATTCCTGATGCAAGAAATGCATTCACTGACCTTCAGAAAACAGTGCACAAAGATGGTGCTCTATCAGCCAAGTTCAAAGAGATAATCTGTATCGTGGCTTCGATTCTCTCGCCATGTGAGGATTGCATGGTTTACCACACAAAACAAGCTCTTACGCTTGGAGCAACAAGAGAGGAGATCATGGAAGCCTGCTCAGTAGCGATTGTCATGGGCGGAGGTCCAGCAGCATCACACATCGCCACGGTTCAAGACTGTCTAGATGCTTGGGCGCCTAGGACAAAGTGAACTCTCGTGTGCGTAGGAATTTCGATTGTTACTCGAATTTAGTGAAAAGGACTTTGATTGCTTTTTGGCCTTCCATCAGTTCAAAACCCTTTTCCCATTCTGAGAGAGAAATTCGATGTGTGATAAGTGGAGAGACATCCACCTTACGTGAAGACATGAGTCGAAGAGTCGTGACCCAAGTGGAAGGAAGGGTTCCCCAAGTCCCGGACATTGTTAGCTCCTTAATGACGATGGGATCAAGATCTATGTCTGCAGGACGTCCACGGATACTAAGTAGTGTCACATGACCAGCAACCTTCACGAAGTCAAAAGATTGTGTGCAAGCTACGCAAGCACCTGATGCTTCGATGACAGCATCAGCCCCACGACCATCAGTTTCAGCTTTCACTATATCAATTGGATTCTCGTCACCTTGAACATCGATGGTTATATCAGCTCCAATCCTCTTTGCTATGTCAAACCGCCATTGATCTGAGGATACACCAGTCACTATGACCTTTCCTGCCCCCATTGCTTTAGCTACTTGCGTTGCCATCAAACCCATGGTACCAGGACCTTGAATCACTACCACATCACCGGGACAAATCGGTGTCGTATCAATCACAGAATGGACTACACAAGCCAGAGGCTCAGCAAGAGCAGCTTCTTCCATAGATACTCCTTTTGGGACTTTGTGAACGATGTAGTCTGGGACAACTAAGTATTTTGCGAAGGCACCGTTAGCTCGTGATGTGCCAAGAATTCTCTTGTCCTCAGCAGTACAGCGATTCATGTGGCCAGTTTTACATTGATAACATTTACCACAGTAAGCTGTCGCAGGAGATACAACCGGATCTCCTACTTTTACAGAAGTTACTTCTGACCCAATCTCAACGACAGTTCCTGAATATTCATGACCCAGAACTACTGGAGGGGTATAGAATGCTTGATCATGTTTGATATGAATATCCGTACCGCAGAGACCGGCAGCTGCTACTTCGATCAGGACCTCATCCCTTTTGGGTTTAGGTATTTCAAGTTCTCGAAGTTCTAGGTTGCCAACACCACGGGCGGTCTTCATTAATCCTCTCAAGATTATGACCTCTACCGTGCGATAATTGATACTCTATAGAATCTTGTGGCAGTGATGAAAAACCTAATCCTCTGTCAGTCACGAGTCAATGAGTTGAAAAAATCTTGAGGTTCGTCTCCTTGGTCCAAAGAACGGACCCTAAAACCAGTGCTCAGTTCGCCTCGAATCTTGCCTGCTACCTGCGCTCCCACGAATCGCTTACGCACATTTGCTTCTTTTCCCAACCAAATGTAGACATTCTTATTTTCGTCATCAACAACGCAATATACTCGGTCGGGCAGTAAACTCGCTCTGTTGATGTTTATAGAGAGAGTAGTACCATCTTCCTGCATTTCAAGTGCATCGACCATTGGGATTCCTCGCGAGGCTTAGCGCGTGTCTTAAGTTATGGCGTGACAGATTAGTGAAAAAGCTTCCCCTTATTTGTATAAATAATTCACTCGCATGTCTTCGGGAATTTGTTTAAACTCAGATGACTACTATTAGAGGGACACCTTGTGAATGAAGTTGCGCTACACCCGTTCAAATGAAGCTCTTAATGTGCTACCGCAATAGTTGCATTTTGCCTCAAGTGGTCCGGTCCAGTCAATTCCTTCCTGAGAAACTGAGGCTCCACATGATGGACATTTCTCAGGGAGTCTTACAGTTGTCATCTCTGAACCATCAGAACGTCTATGGCCGCGATATTGATCAGGTATAACAAATGATGGAGCCTCTATTGTAAAGCCCCGAGCCACGCTGGTGGCAACACTTGAACCTGCTCTACAGACAAAAACTACGACGCCTATGATGATAACTATGACGATAACCGTTATCACGAGAAACATCAAAGAGAAAGCTCCAAAAATGTCACCGAATGGATCAAACATGCCAAACTGCAATTAATTGTCTCCTTAGGAGTGGTATTTCATTTCTTGCCGGGCACTGAGGGCTTATTACTTTTTGCGGAGAGATTTGATAAGAAAAATCATCTTTGGACCGCCTTCGGAACTTATAAATGGCGCTCAGATTGCTGAGCTCTGTAGAATAAGTTGGAGGCTAAATGACAAATGCAAATTCCATCGTTCCTCCTGAGGAAGCTATACATCAAGGGAAGCCTCGAGAATGTCGAGGGCGGCTTTTCGTTAAAACTGAAGAACTCATTATCACCCGGTACTACGACAGCAGTAGCACCAATCAAAGTGGATGGGAATGAGTACTCACTAGACTCACTTACTATTAGATCGGTAGATGGCGAAGTTCTTGGATCTGAAATTAGTGAAGATAACACCTTTCCAATCAAGGTCGGTGTAGAGATAGAGCTCTTTGTAAAAGGAGACCACCTTCCCGAGGGTGAGCACACCATCGATCTCTCACTCAAGACAAAGGAAGCAGGCACTCTAGCTTTCGATGTGAAGGACTCAATCTAGATTTAGTCAATGCAGGAGGCTAAACGCCTTCTGCACTCAACTTTATTGCATTCTAGTACAGACTGGTCAGAATAAGAGCTATGAGGAACAAAACTGGTGCTACAAAGAGCATGAAGAAGACGAGAGCATCACCAACCCTTTTCCATTTGCCATTACTGAATGGACAAACTACTTCTTCATGTGGCACTCCTGTACGTCTGATTGTATATTCAGGAGAGTCTTCCTTTGACATAATGTTTCATCTTCCTGTCTGAGTTCTTATGATAATTCTGTTATGGCCCGAAGTCCCCACAATAGTTTTCAGTGATTGTGTTCTAGTTTCAAGTGGTGGAAGGTAGTGTACATAAAAATACGAGCTGATGGCTCACTCGGTATTGGTCGTGGAACTGAGGGAACTGCAGAGATAACAATGGGCTACGGAGAAGCTCATATGGTCGCCGCAGCTCTTGAGAAACTAGCGCAGACAGCACGAAGCTATAAGCAAGACTATCTCAAGACCACTGGTGTAGGTGGAGGAAACAAAATCACTTTCGACCGGGCGGATGATGGTACGATTACGATTTCAGGAGACAGGCAGACATACATCTGCACTGAAACTGAAATCAGACAACTGGCAGAACGCTTGAAACATTTGCCGCCAGTTGAAGTTGCACCACCCTCAGACTATGTCAAGAAGATACCCCCTTCAGACGGCATGTGCCTTGTAGTCACAAATGGAGGAAATTCCATTAAAATACGGCTTCCTGAGGCTGCAATCATCAAGACCTCTATCAAAAGTAGTATCGATTCGAGGTTTTTTGATGAGGTCATTGCTATTGGTCAGAGAAAGATAACTGTAAGCAGAAGCAGTGATCTGAAGTGGCAACTCGCTAATGACGGAACGACAGTAAGGTTCACAGCTTATGAGATTGAGGCTCTTGTCGCGGGTCTGCACAATGGCATTCTTGATGTTCTAATGGATGTTGTGAAGAGTTTTGGCGCGGATGATGTTTCAGATATCAGAGTCAAGAGTCAGCTCAAACGAATTGAGCAGGATGCAACCAATATCTTTGATGAGGACAAGAATGCAAAAGGACTTACGAAAGATATCACTAAAAGGGCTAGGAAAATCATCGGGATAGAAGAGCATGCAGACGAACGTGCAAACAAATTCATCGAGATGTGTAATCACGTCTATGCTAATTTGAACACAAGCTACATTGAATCTCTGTTCGATCTCTTTTCAAAAGTTTACGTCGTTCAGGAATAAGGTTTGAACCTAACGTTCCTCTTCAACCAGCTCTATGACGTAGTGATCTTTAGTAAAAAGGAAACAAATTTTTCGATTATCGAAGAGTGGTGCTTCAATGGGTTTTGAGATGACAATCGCGCCACTCTTGCGAGCACTCATCTTTGCGTCCTCAATATCAGGAACTGAATAACAAAGATGATAGAGTGCTTGACGTTTCTTTAGAAGGTCTGTGACGGGAGAGTCCTCAGTAAGCGGGGAGATAAGTTCAAGTTTGACAGGGTCGCTCTCAGAAGCACCCATGAGCACAACGCGTACTTTCTGCTTGTGATCATCAACTATGGAGCCTAGCTGTTTGTATCCGAAGAGATTTTCGTGATTCTTTATCCCCTCTTCAATATCTTTGACGATGATTCCAATATGACTAAGTTTCATGGACTCACCCCATTTCAGAGTTAATTGATGATACTTTGTTATTAACGCATAAGTGTTACCATCTGGTTTGTACAAATCATATTTGGTCGGAATCCTTTTGAAAGAGACCTCATAGACAGAGTGTGTAGAAATAACGGTGGAGAATGTGTCAGATACGGGTTATTTTGGACAGCTTGCAAAAAAATGGGGGCGAAGTGCCCCAAGGCAGCTATACCGCATGTTGAAGCTTCACAGGACCTCATTCACCACAATACTTCAGAACATGTTCACAATCCTAGAAGAAACTGACGGACGTTTTACATTTCCGACAGTTGCAGGAATTGCTAAAATGAAACCAGATCTTGTAAGAGAAATCCCGAAGGAAGGACACGAGGTTGCCAGTCATGGAACCAATCATGTTCGATACACTATACTAAGTGCTCAGGCAAGACGAAAGGACTTGTTGTCAAGTCTACAGGTCTTCAAGGAGATTGGAATCGAAATAGCAGGATTCAGAGCACCATATGATAGGTACACAGATGATATGCCTGCTTTGTTGTAGGATTAGAGTATCCATAACAATATGCTAGCTCTCTCTATGAGAAAACACGTTCATAGAAAGGAGATTCAGATTTAAGATTACGAAATCGGTCTATTTCTACTATGTCCGTGTCAACAGCAATATTGAGCCCACTGTAGCCGTTCAACATGTTTTGGTTTCGAGAGAACCCGTGGCTCTTATAATCGTAATGACTGGACTAGCCGAGCTTCTCAGAGTCTGTTTCGACCACTGATGTGGACCAAGGATACCGGTCAAGGATTCGAGTCATTAGACGACTGATTTTGCGTTCCTCTGAAGTACCTGAGTATGCTAGCAGGATGACTAGACCACCTCTAGTTCGTTTAAACTTCTGATACATGGTTTTGCTTGTATTGATTGTGTCACAGACAACCATGACCTCAGCCTGAGGAATATCTAAGTCTCGTTCACCTACTGGTGACATGACGAGAACCTGAATTTCATCATCTTCACGATATGCCTTGAGTATTTCACCTTTATCACGAGTTTCGCCAGTTATTGTGAGTACCTTCAATCCAGCCTTCTCGAGGACATCTTTGGTCTGAGAAACCATCTCTAAATATGAAGTGAGTACAACGGTCTTCTTGTATTTTAAAGCGATTTTCAGCACTCTTGTGGTCTTAGATGAAATAGTCGGTAACGTTCGTCTAAGCTCATTGATATTGAAGTAGTGCTTCAGATAGTCACCGTGAAACATCCTTAGAAATCGTTGTGGAGGCATTGCATAGACGTACTTTCGCAGCATGAGCAAGCTCGAATATTGACCCTTCAATTCCTCTGTTATCGGTAGTCGCTCGATCATGAGATAAACCCTGCGTGAATCTCCATCAACAAGATGCAGATTGTCCTCCTCGGCGAGTTCATTCATGATATCAGATCTCGTGTTCCGAATCAACTCATCGATGACCTTTGATATTGTTCGGACCTTTGGATCATTTACATTGCTAACTGTGAGAAAAGTGGGCTCGAGATACTCCTCCACATCTGTGTCATAGAGATCATCCATGGTGATTAACTCAGCATCAGGGAAGTGATCCTTCAATGTATCGAGTTCTTTACGTATCTGAACTTGCTCATCGTTAAAGACAGCATGATCGTCGCGAAGAGTCCCACTCATCCCAATGATCCACTTACCCTGTAAATACATGAGTAGAGTCGGCCAAGGAAACACGATTGCTGTCCGAGTGCCAGTTCGACGCACTAGAGTGTCCACTTCATTGATGAGCACCATCTCAAAGGGTTCTAGCAATGTTGGATCCTTCTTGTACATCCCAGTAAGCACCTGAGGTGTAGCTACAATGACTCGTTTTTCACGGAGTGTGTATGCACGTCGCCCTGAGGGTACTCTCGATGAGAGCTCTCCTAAGTCATCCTCTAGTCCGCCGTACTCTCCTCGAAGATAGTCAACAGTTTCAGCGAGGGAAGATGATGAATGAACTATGATAATTATCTTGGAGTAGGGAAACTTCTCGGCTACAAGTTGATGGGTAATGAAACGCTTTCCAAGACCGCAGTCCAGCTCCAGAAGCAAGGGAGTACCCACTCTCTTTTCCACTTCCGCAAGAATATAGGTCTGATAGCCTCGTGGAGTATACTTGGTCTTCGACATCGTACCCTCATATTTGATTGAGGCGTTATGAACCCATCTAAAAATCTCTTGAGTCCTACTTCTCTTTCTTCAAATGTGTACTTCTTCCCCTCGTTTGACAATAGCAGACCCACCTCAACTCAAACGGTTTCTGAATCCTTTGAAATGACTAGGGACCACAAAGCAACCTCTCTTTTAGATGATTCTCTTGAAGACCTTCGCGAGTGAAGGCCCTTTCACATGTAGATTGAACTCATAGAATTGACCAAAAGGCACGATATGAATATCATAGTCCCTATCGCGTAGTTTCGAAGCAACCTCTTCGATTAACGAATCAGCAAAAGCAGGATTAGCCTTGTTGTCGTCAAGATGCGCAAAAGAATGTAGAGTTACAGTATTGCAGTCTATCTTTTTTGCAAGCCACCTAATGTTCTTGACCATCTTCCGCATGACCCCAGCTCGGTTTTCCTCATCCTCCTTTTCAGAGTGGATCCAGACATGCAGTGATTCACCTATCTCGGTCCTGTCCTTAGACTTAGACTCGTCTTGTCGATACCAGAAACTATCAACGTGAAGCATCAGAAGACGCATTCATATCACCGCTTGGAGAGGAAAACTAGAAACGTTCACCATTAGATGGAATGGTAGTTCCTTCTTCATCATTTTGGTCACTTTCGCTGACCTTCTCTATCTTCTCAAAGATCACAGTTGGGCCACCAATTGGCTGATGCAACTCTTCTGCAACAGGACGTGGGAACCTTGGAATCGCCTTGCCATGCACCCATATAGTATTTGGAGGGATTACCTTGTCCTTTGGAACAACAGAGTTTGCACCGACAATGACATTATCACCAATATCAGCACCTGGTAAAATCACAGCATTGGCTCCAACAGTGACATTATTGCCAAGTCTGACTGTCTGTAGATAGAGCCTCCGGCCCTCATAAACATGACCACTTAAGATTGCGTCGTAACCAAAGAAGCAGTTATCGCCGATGATTGTCCGCTCAGGGTTGAAGAGCCGTCCATTACCCACAATAGAGTTCTCGCCAATCTTGGCTCCAAAGACCTGATGACGTGGCTTTGTGTCAAAGAAGATACTGAAGAATCCAGCAAAGTAGGGATATAGGATATAATAAACCTCGAAATACTCGTATAATAGCCAAGCCTCTGATTCTGCTTCATAATACCCATCTTCAAGGAATGGAATTCCCCTACGTGAAATCTTGAGGAAGAGCAATAGAAACGCAAGAAATACTCCATAGCAGACAAGAGCAAGTGGTACAAACAGCACAAGAAGCCACCAATATTGAAGGGCAAACTCAGGTATCCATTCTGCAAAGGTGTTGATAATGAAAACATGAATAGCAGAGAATGGCCAGATAGTATCGAGAAAGATGGTAAAATTCTGAACGATAATTGTAAAGAGAAGAATGGCAGGAATTGCAGCCAGAGTCAGACTAACCATTATTGAAAAGATCATGTAAACGGAATAGGCAACTGAGCTGGCTTTCATCATCAACCCTTCTGGAGGTCTGTCAATAATTGAAAATTTACCTTTGTATTATAGGTTTATGACGAGGCAAAGCACCACTCAGAAAGAGATATAGATGCTACATAGTGGACTCGAGTAACACTTCGGAGCACCTTTACGATGACACACGATGTGATAATTGTTGGAACAGGTCCAGCTGGTCTCATGACTGCTGAAAAGACAGCAAGTTATGGTTTGAAAACACTAGTCCTAGAGAAGCGTCAGGAAGTGACTCATTCTCTCATGGGAGAATTGTGCACTGACAAGGCTTTGAACTTTCTACGAGTCAAACCAGATTCAGAGTTTATCGGAAACAAGTATACCTCTATTGTTGGAGAGAGCTTAGACTCAGGAGCAAATATTGTCGTAGATAGAACCCTGCTTGGTAATTCATACCTCCTCGACGAGGACTTGTGTCAAGAACTCTTGAGAGACAGAGCACTGTCAGATGGGGCAGAGTTCAGGTACAAAGCTCGAGTTAACTCTGTCATCAAAGAGTGTAATTCCGTAGTGGGTGTTAAGTATAACCAGAACGAGGAAGAACGAGCCAACCTGACTGTGGGTGCGGACGGTTCTTTCAGTAGAGTTTCTGAATCCGCAGGTTTCACTCATCCAAAGTGGCTACTCAGCTATGGGTATAGATTCAAGCTCACAAACTGTAAAGGTGTAGACCCGAATGTTGCCTACTTCTATGTTGGCAAAGACGTGGGACTCGGTTATCTGTGGTTGTATCCGAGATCTGAAACAGAGGTTAATCTCGGAATAGGTCGTGTGCCGTCATCAAAGACCAACTGGTATGCACTCCCTCCTATGCAGGACGTCCTAAGGAAGTACATGAGGACCCATCCTAAAACTCAGAATGCAAAGATTACAGCTGTGAATGGTGGTGTGGTCCCTTGCGCAGGAATTATCCCAAAATTCACTGATGCCGGTGTCGCATTATGTGGAAACTCAGCAGGTCAGGTCTCCTCCATTGTTGGCGGCGGAGTCACAACCTGCTTCCACGCTGGCCAGGTCCTCGCAAAGCATGCGAAGAGAATGGCAGACTCTGGAGATTTCTCTAAGAAGAGTGTTTACGAGTATGAGAAAGAGTATAGAAAGACAAAACTAGCCTCTAATATCACAAACACTGGCAAAGGTATGTGGGCTGTTTCGAAGTACGCCATGTTCAACAATCCGATAGCAGCTGCAGAGGTAGTGCTTGGACAACTCGACGCGAGGACCCTGAACGAATTAATCCAGGGACACGCAAGCGTCGCAACAATCATGACCCTCATGACAGACTTCCTGCCAATGGTAGCCAAAATTGGTGTAGGATATCTTCGAGCAATCGCTGTAAGCGGCCTTTAAAAAAAGAGAGAATCAAGGAGGAGAAGAAGCAGGGGACACCCCCCCGCCCCCTGCTTCAGTGCTGATGGGTTTCACCAGCAAGCCCTGTACCATGCCCGTTGTGTGGATTACCGTAAAGCATCCGCACCCGGAGTTAGCAGCGGACAACTGCTGAGAAAGATATATGATGAACATCATATATATATGGCGTGGTTGTATACAGCCATAAAGTTAGTAAGTCGATGATTTTAGAGTCTTACTCATAAATGAGTAAGGAGGGGTGTTTTATGACAGAAGATGAAGGACTCTCAGAAGCACTTGAGCTCTGTGGATTTATGATCGGAGATCGGCAAGAGTCCCGTCTGATGAATCTGTTAAGCATCATTCTCAAACTCCAAACCGATCCGCCCATCCCCTTGACGTTTACAGATATCTATGGTCAGTTGCAAAAAGATGAACCACAGTCCAAGTTAACAAAAGCATGGGTCCATAGAGTGCTCAAATCTCTGGTGGAATCTCAGTTGGTACGTGTGGAGAATCCATCAGCCCACCGCAAGAAGTACATCGCTGATGTAAACACTGTGATGGCAGGGCTTGAGCAGTTAAAGAGTGATCGAATTCTTGCGCTTGAAACTCAAAAGAATGAGGTTGTACAAACCCTAGAGGAAGTTACTCAATTGGATTGTAGTATTCTTGCTCAGCAGTTAGTAAAGACTGTGACAGGAGCTCAGCAAAAAATCAGTTCACGTGTTGTGCGTGGTGTTGAAGAGCTTCATAGGGTCTTAAAATTCAACATGCTTGATGTGGCAAAGAAGGGAGACATAGTTCGAGCAACAGTCCTTTGGGTGGGACCTTTCATAGATGGTGCACTTGTGGAACGTTCCAAAAAATTTGTTGAAGCCGCCATGAGGGGAGCAGATGTTAGGTATATGTTATCAAAGGACGTTTTCACACTGAAAGAGCTAGACGATCCAGCACTCAATCTCAAGGAAGCACTTGTGTTGATGGTGCAGGTACGCGAATTAAGAAAGAAAGGTGCAAAGTTTGATGTTAAGATTTTCGATGGTCCAAAAACATACAATCAGGTGAGCTTAAACAGGGACAATATGGCGTTAGTTATTGCTGAGGACCCAGTTACTGCTACATGGGTCACGAGGGACTTCAACCCGGACCTGATTGATAATGCTGTGAAGGCTTTTGATAGGGACTGGAAGAAGGCTAGATCATTCCTAGAGATGACGCCTGAAGAAATGGCATCATTTGGTGCAGAACCCGGAGGACTAATTAGCAGTCTTGCTAAAGACAAGAGCGGGTAATTTGACAGAGAGGGAGTATGAGGGTGACAACCGAATTTCAACATGAACAAGTGTTTGAAATAATTGGGCTAGATAGAACCAGAAAGGACATGATTGTTCTAGGTGCGTTGCTCAAGGCGCAGAAATTACCCTCCGATTTCATTGATTTCGAAACTATACGAAAGCAGCTTGCCTCAGATGAAGGATCAAGAAAAGGGAAAGATTCTCTAATATACAGGAGTCTCTCTACGCTTGAAAAAGAGGGATTTGTTAGGATTGACAAGGAGGGTCACAAACACGGATATACATCCAGCATAGCAATTATTGAGAAAGCACTGGTAAACTTAATTTCTAAGAGTACTAAGACACTTGAAAAAGAGCTTAAACAGATTGATTCAGAGGTGGACGTTCTATCAAATATGAACTCTGACACCATGGCAACCAGCGTAATTGACCTTGCAACTGGGAAAAAGAAAGTTGAGAAACCAGACTTTGCCCAAGGATGGGAGAACATTGTGAAATTGCTTGATGATAAGGTGTACAGAGGTCTCAAGAAGGGCGCCGTCATTCGAATCACCTTGGAGTGGTTGTCCGAACATGACTATATGGACCCACAAAGACTGAGAAGCGTAGACAACTGGGCGTTAAAAGGTATAGAGTTCCGATCTATTGATCATAATAGGTGCGAGAAGGAAATCCGTGACAGATATAGAAAGAGGATTAAAGATTGGCGTGATGCAGGTGGGAAGGTTGGATACAGAGTCTTTCCAAGAAAGGACTCAACCTATGAGTTCATAGCACGCAATACGGAGGGGATTGTGCTAATTGTTTCTGAGAGTCCGCTCTCAGCAACGTGGATACCAAGAAGTGCCAATCCCGAATTGGTTGACAACGCCATTAAAGCCTTTGACAGAGATTATGAATTGGGAACAGATATACTAGACTTCGAGGGGTGAATATTGTGGCAGGTAAGAAGTTCCAAAATAATCTCGAAAGGCTTGGTATTGACATGACCTCAAGTCATATGCAGGTATTTCAAGCGATTCTCATGGCAGCAGGAGGTACCGACAAACCTGCAAAGTATGGGAACATATCAAGTAGTCTTGAGCTAGTCACCGGTAAAAAGTATACAAAAGCATACATCTACAGACGATTGCATGATCTGGAAGAAAGTGGATTCGTCAGCGTAGATACTATTCATACTCCGAGAACATACACTATCAATGAAGGGGTTGTAGCAGAAGCACTAGAAGCAAAACGACAAGATAAGTTATCAGAAAGTCTGACAAAGAGGCAAGAGCTGACGACTAGACTCAATCGGCTTAAATCTGTCAGAGCTCAACAGCTTGCTCTTATGTTGCATCACCAACTTGCTGGCCAATCCATTATAGATAAATCGGTAATGATTGAAGGCATCGAGAATGTTAGAAGTACCATTATTCGAGAGATTGGAGATGTAGCAAAGGAAGGCGATCTCATTCGAGTCCTAGCTCACATGAGTACCTTAGAAGATGGACTAGGACCAAGTGGCGTGACTGAACTGAAACTCCTAGAAACGTGTTTCAGGGGTGTCAGAGTTCGGGGTCTACTTACTCCATCCGGGCAAGAGAGTAACCATCTGAGGACAATGGCATTGCATGTCGCTCCAATTGTTGATGCATTCTCACAAGTTATGAAGACGGGTAATCTTGAAGCTAGATTTACACGCGAGCCTATTAAGACATACAGAATTGTCAGCCTGAATGAAGATAAAATGCTTCTCTACTTAACTCATGGTGTAGAGTCTAATGTTGCAGCTCTTATTCATAGGAGAGACAATCCCGGACTCGTTGATGATGCAATCAAAACCTTTGACAGGCTATTTGAAGATGGCTTCGATTTTATTCAGGTTTTAGATCAGATGACGCGGAGAGAGAAAGAAGTAGTTTAAGAATCAGACATCCATGCTTTACTCTTCGAGAGAGTTAGAAATATGTCATCACTAACAGCCTGGAAGTCCTCGTAGAGACCATATTCGCCCCCTGCAGCATACGGATGTCCACCTCCATTGAACATTTTCGCCGCTGCATTGCATAGCACCCCATCACTGCCTCTCCTAAAGCCAAGCATACCTCCTTGACTGAGGGAGAGCAAGAGATCTGCAACTCTAAGCTCAGAATCAATAGAGGTCAAGTTCTCTTGGTTTGAAGCGAAAGTACCCATATCTGTAGAAGTAACACCTGTCGGAATCTCCACAATTCGTACGAGTTTTCCATGGATGACCTGATCATTGTGTCCAGAGAGAGCTTTCCTCATCTTCTTTGCCTTCTCTTTTCTGTAGTGATCAACACGTTTGTGTAGAAGAGGGTCCTTGAATTTGTGTGTATCTTTATCCCACACTCCATTCATCCCGCTTTCAGCCAATTTTGTGAGGAGGGGATAGATAGTATCTGTTACATCTTCCTTTTTGTCAATAGCGCCGAAGCGAATAACACTGACTGCATCAGTGAGTGCAGTAGCTTCCTCAATTTCTCGAAGGTTGAAGTCTGTATCATGAGCAATCTTTGCTAGCTCTTCAGAAACCTCGTCGCGCGGCATAAGTACCTTGTGAGTTATTTCTGCCGCACAAAACTCATGATTAACTTTCAATACTGGTTTGTTCCCAAGAGAGAGAATCACCTTGATTGATTGATCCGACCAGTGGTGATGGTCCAGCCATACTACCCGGCATCCCTGCGAGATTGCTCTGGCCAGCCCGGTTTGTACAGCATCAATAGTCGTGTCATCCATACCAAGATCAGTGATGATTATCAGAGTATCCCGCTCTCTGGAAACAGCAGAGAATACCTGTTCAAATGAGCCATAATCAGTAAGAACCACCTTGAAGTCGAGACCCTTTGCTTTTGCATATCTCCAAACTATGGCGGCAGAGTTTAATCCATCCACATCCTTATCATGAGAGATGGAGAGAAGAGATGTGATCTTCTTTGTTTTTGTTTCGCTTTCTCGTTCTTCAGGCATTTGCACTCATTAACGAGCTGTTTACTCCCCTTTTTTTTCCTTCCCGTAGGTACTCCCAATATAAATGAAAATCTAAAAAAATCCTAGGCTTTATTGCATTATTGAAATTGGAGCATATAATTGTCAGTCATCTCGTACTGTGAACAACATCTGAAATATGTTCGATTTTGTTCATTCTATGTCTATTTACGTACATTTAATTTGGATTATGATTCGTTATAGCCTGGGGTTGCCAAAGCAATTCTCAACGCATCCCACAAAAGGAGATATGAAAAAGAATGGGAAACTCAACATTCACGGCGCATCTGACCTCAACAGATATGCCAAAGATTCACAGTATCACTCTTGGTGGATACCAGAGTACAGCAGTCTGTCCTCCTACAATGATAAAGGACTTCCCTGGAACAACTAGTCCACATCAGCTCTTCCTTGCATCTATAGGAGCATGTGTGAATCTCATTTTCGAGATCGCGCTGGAAAAGGCACACATAGAACTCTTTGATCTGCATTCGGAGATTGTCGGGCACTATGATACCGACGAAGAATCAGGACAGAGTCGTTTTACGACAATCGATGTAGATACCAAAATAACTGTACCGGCAGGGGTGAATGAGAGAAAGATTCGTAAGCTCTACAAAATTGCTCATACCAATTGTCCCATTGGCGTTTGCTTGATTGGTTCATGTGTAAAGCTTGTTACAAATCTAGACATTGCATATCGATAGAGAAAGAGAGAAGCCCTGATTCGCGTCATCATTGGAATACGTCAGTTGGTGATGGCTGACTATAAGATATCCGACTATTTGCCAAAATTCGAAAGTGTTTTGTGAAGCAATACTATCTGATAATCTGTGAGGGATACAATGAGCGAAATCACGCGCGGCACTATTATGAGTGGTAACGAAGCCATAGCAAGAGGTGCATTAGAAGCGGGTGTTGGATTCTGTGCATCCTATCCGGGAACGCCATCGACTGAGATTGCTACAAGCCTTTTCGAGGTGGCTGATAAATTCGACATCTATGTTGAATGGTCTACGAATGAGAAGGTGGCTATGGAAGCTGCTGCAGCTGCAAGCTGGATGGGAATCCCAGCTCTCTGCTCTATGAAATCGCTGGGCTTGAATGTTGCTTCAGATTTTCTACTAAACCTCAATCTCTCGGGCTCCGGTAAGGGAGGACTCATAATCGTCGTCTGTGACGACCCAAAGGGTCACAGTTCAAGTAATGAACAAGATTCTAGATTTTATGCAAAGGCGGCTAAGATTCCATTACTGGAGCCATCAACCTACCAAGAGGCGAAGGACGCCACAAGAGAAGCATTCACTCTCTCTCAGAAATACCAAGTTCCTGTGCTGGTTCGAAGCACAACAAGACTCTCACACTCTAGAGGATTGGTTCTCACTGGAACGATACCCACGAAGAAAAAGAAAACCCAAGAGTTACCGGACCGGCTCTATAACGTACCATCACCGCACTTGAGACATCGAGACCTATTAGAGAAAATGGATAAAGTGGAAGAAGATTTTGAAGGCTCATCATTCAACGTTGGAACCAACATTGAAGATGTAAGCCTCTTGGTACTCTCAAGTGGCATTAGTTCAATGTACATCAAGGAAGCCATACAATATCTTGAGTCTGACAAGATTGGTCACCTGAATCTGGTAACAACTTATCCTTTGCCTAGGAAATTTGTCACAAATCTCATGAAAAGCGTTGACCGGGTTCTATTTGTTGAGGAGAATGATCCTTTCTTGGAGGATGAAATAAGGTCACTCTCTGTCGAAGCGAACGAAAGACCACAATTTTTTGGAAAAAGAACCGGTCACATCCCAAGATATGGTGAAATGAACGTAGATGTGGTTTTGACAGCTCTCTTGAAGCTGACTGGACAAGAGACTAAGGTGCCAGCTAAAAAAGAAAGCCAAGCGTCAAGTTTCATTATAGATAGACCACTAACATTTTGTGCGGGATGCACTCATCGCAACTTCTACTGGGCTATTCGAACCGTGAAGAAACGGCTTGGCGGAAAACTCTTTGTTGCCGGAGACATTGGATGCTATTCTCTTGGAGTGTTCTACGATGAAGCAATGGATACAATGCAGGCGATGGGCTCAGGCATTGGTGTCGGTACTGGTTTGGGGCAACTTCAAAGATTTGGTTTTGACTCAAAGGTAGTAAGTGTGGCTGGAGACTCGACCTTCTTTCATGCATGTTTGCCAGGTCTCATCAATGCAAAACACAAGAATGCAGACCTAACATTCGTCATACTCGATAATGCTACCACAGCTATGACCGGTTTTCAGGTACATCCGGGTTCACACAATCAAGGCAAAAACCTGAGGAGAGTCCAGATTGAGAAACTGGTAAGTGCAATTGAGCCGGACTACTTCTCAACGGGAAATGCTGTAGACATCAAATCTCTCACGGACCTGCTTCATTCCACTCTACAGAAAGAAGGACTGAAGGTTCTATTGCTGGACAGCGTGTGCAGACTTGAGGAAACAAAGAGGAAACCAAGATTTGCGGGTGGTACATCAGTAAGGATTGAGAAAAATCTGTGTAAAAGAGAGAAGTGCAAAATCTGCGCTACAGACTTTGGATGTCCAGCACTGATTTGGAATGTTGAAACCAACTATCCTGTTGTACTGGACCATGTATGTGTACAGTGTGGTTCATGCATTGCTGTATGCCCTCACGGAGCTATCGTGGAGAGTGAGTGAAGTGAGCGATCCTTATTCTATTATGGTCGCGGGCGTTGGAGGGCAGGGAAACCTTGTCTGCGGAAGGATCATCGCAGAAGCTGCAGTGCTACAGGGTCTTCGACCAGTAGTGGGAGACACATTTGGTGCATCGCGCAGAGGAGGCGGTGTTGTTACCCATATCAGAATAGGAAAACAGGACTGGGGACCCCTGATACCTAAAGGAGCGGTCGATGTTTTACTTGGCTTTGAACCAGTTGAAGCACTACGAGCAGCCACGAGATACGCTGAGAATAAGACGATTGCGATAGTGAGCATGACGCCTGTGCCGCCCGCAAACGTCACTTCAGGAGACCTGAGTTACCCAAGGATTGAGGATATCCAAGAGGAGCTGGAATCAATCTGTAAACACGTGTACATATTGGATACAGAACCTATCTTGAAGAAGCTAGGCTCTACCTACGTTCTAAACTCGTACATAATTGGTGCGTTCTCTGCGCTAGTTGTGGGGCCTATTTCTCCTAAGAATTTACGACAGGCAATCTCGAACATACTTGATTCAAAGAGTGACTTGGCTGCATTCGATCAAGGAGCAGGCTCTTGGAAGGTGCCCGATTAGTTGACCTACATTGAAGACTTCTTATCTTCCTGATGCTTCCGGGCTTCTCGCCACATGACCTCAGCCAGTACCGTGAACATGTCCGCCACACCCTCACCGGTTTTTGCTGATGATTCCATGTATAGGAACCCTTGATCCTCAGCCCAGCGTTTTGCTTCATCAGCTGGCACTGCACGGTCGGGTAGATCTGTTTTGTTACCCACACAGATCATTGGCACTCTTGTGCCAACAGACTCGTCAGCTTCTTCGATCCACTTGGCTAGCTCTGTGAATGAGCGACGTCGCGTGACGTCGAACACCAAAATGATACCTGCTGCTCCAGAGTAGTACATCTTCCGCACAGCCTTGAATCGCGCTTGTCCGGCGACGTCCCAGGCCTGGAGTTTGATACCAGTAGCGTACTCTCTCTCTGGCGGAGAGATATGGGTGAGTTTGACGGCGAACTGACTTCCTATTGTTGTCTTGTAGTCTCGTTCGAAAACTCCAGTTACATATCGATTAACTAGTGTAGTCTTTCCGACAGCACCTTCTCCAATCACCATTGTCTTAAACAGGAACTGGTATGAATCTGGGGCAGTTCCAGGTTGTGGAGCCTTTGGTCTCCGATTTCGTATCTCTGTGATAAATTGGCTCTCAGAATCGGAAACGGCAGCAGTCATAACAGTTTCTGTAGGAGTTGGTTCTGCTGCGAGTGCTACAATGTCATCAATCCCAGACATAGCAGCCCCAGTTTCTTCAACACCAAAGAGTTGATCGAGAAGATCCTCAGCAGCCTTTAGCGAATCTGCACCATCATCAGACATTGTCGAGTGCAATATCTCAGAAGCTTTGTCTTTCATAGCCGCATCTCCAAAACCGGTCCCAACAGCGGGTCCAAATAGCGATTCATCGACTATCATGTCCTTAGGTTCATAAGTTACGATCTGTTCTACTGGTACTGGAGCTATCTCTGCTGCTGCAGCCACAGATGCACCTTTCTCGACAAGAATAGCTGTTTCCGGAGTTGTGACCTGTCTAACCTGACCACTCGTGTCTGTCCACATCAGGACAATGGGTCGAATAATCACAGTGCCCTCTTCTTTAGGAATCAAATGAACCTCGACTGATTTCTTCTCTCCAGGAGCTAGATCAAAACGGAGTTGTTGTGGGTCGACATCCATGTGGTCCTTTGGGAACCAATAGATCTTGCCAGATATTCCAGTAATTGGCTGATCGCTGACATTGTAGACAGTGACGTTTCCTCTGAGATCTGTACCGGCTTTTGCCTCAGGATTAACTTCGAATGTTGGAATAATTTTGTAAAGGCCTTCAATAACCTTCAGTGGACCATCAGAAACACCCACTTGCACCTCTTTTCGGCCATCGCCGCCTGCATCGCCAACACAAATGGAAAGGATTTTCTTCCCAATATCGACAGAAGCTATTAGATTGAGGTCTGCCATATGAAGGCTATAGAAATTAATCTTGAAATCAGAGGTGGCTACAACAATCTCATCTTGATGGTCCGCATTGAGCTCTTCAATTCTGAGTGACAAAGCATGCACATTCTCAAGTTTCGCGAATAGGTCGAGCTTACTCTCTTCGTTTCTATACACACGAATTGAACCATCATGAGTAACAACTCCAAGCTCCATCTTTCTGTCGCCTAAGATATCACCCGCTGCTACAGAGATGACTGGACTGGGTAGTTCGATAACCTCTATCTGATCAACAGAGTGGTCCCGAACCTTGAATATCCTGAGTGTGCGGTCTCTGTTTCCAGTGACAATCTCTTCTATCTCATCACCAATGACATCACATGTTCCAATTGCAATGGGCATATCATCAAGCTTGTGATTAACAAACTCGGTGATGTTATTCGCATTGTCCATCTGGAGAATTCTGAGTGTGGAGTCACTACCGCCAACCAGAATCTCGTTCTTCTCAT
Organism: uncultured archaeon; assembly: GCA_964590575.1. Taxonomy (GTDB): domain Archaea; phylum Asgardarchaeota; class Thorarchaeia; order Thorarchaeales; family Thorarchaeaceae; genus SMTZ1-45. The sequence goes on along the minus strand of CAZPWM010000007.1, from coordinate 10,798 downwards.
CACCTGTCACATCGGTAACATAAACAGTTGTTGCAAAGCGGTCAACTGCAAATTCAGCTAGTTTCTCAAGCTGGCCACTGGGAGCAAAACGAAATACTTGAACAGTTCCAGCCACTCCTGGTACTTCACCACTTCCTATCGCACGACCGACGACAAGCTCCATTCGTCCATCGTTATTTGCATCAGCTACTTTGATCGAGAGAATGCTCCCTCCGACATCATGCTGTGCAAGAAATGCAATCTCACTCGTATTAGCATCATAGAGTCGAAGGACACCATCACGACCGCCAGTACAGAGCTCTGCAGTACCATTCCCAGTGACATCTCCAACTGCAATAGCGCTCGTGCTCTTGTCATCTTCTATTTCGAATAGAACTTTCGGTGAATCCACGTATGCAACCTTCCTGTTGATTTGGTGTTTATGGTAGTGACTGCTATTTACAGTGCCTAGTACGGATATTGGATGCATAAAGAGCCTTTTTTTACTTTGCTGGGTTGACCTCACCCTTTCTTTGTCGTGTCTAGAGCGTAGCATTTAACAGATTGAGCGGCCCCAATTATCTTGATAGCAATAATGCCAAAACTCTCAGTTCGAAATCTCTCGAAAGCATACCCAAATGGTAACTTTGAAGTAGTAGAGGTTCTCGAGAATATCTCATTTGATGTTAATGAGGGGGAACTCCTTGCCATAGTTGGACCTAGTGGTTGTGGAAAAACAACATTGCTGAAGATCGTCGCAGGGTTGCTCGAGCCAGATGAGGGACAAGTTTTCATAGATGGGGGAGAAGTTCATCCAGGGCACAATCGTGTGGGATATATCTTTCAGCAAGAATCACTGTTCCCATGGAGGACAGTCCGACAAAATATAGAATTTGGACTTGAAGTGGCAAAAGTAGAATCCTTAGAGATGAAAACACGTGTGGATGAGATTATCGAAATTGTAGGAATGGAGGGGCTCGAGGACAACTATCCCCACGAGATTTCCGGTGGTCAAGCGAGAAAGACTGAGATGGCACGTAGTCTCGTCGTATCACCAGATATCCTAGTCGCTGATGAAGCATTATCTAATCTTGATGCACAAACAAGAAACTATCTGCAGGAAGAGATCCTTCGCATTCAGAAGACGACAGGATCCACAATTGTCTTTGTGTCGCATAATGTTGATGAAGCTGTCTTCATGTCGGACAGGATTCTGATTCTGAGTAATATCCCAGCAAAGATAATTGCAGAGTATGAGATTGACATACTAAAACCAAGGGTAAGGACATCATCAGAGTGCATGGCATATCGAAGTGATATACTCAAAGTTCTCAAAGCAGAGCAAGAGAAAGCGATGGCCCGCTCTAGACAGAAACAGTCTGCCGCCCTTTGAGTAGTTGTTTCTCGACGTACAAGAAGAAATAACTAATGAAGAAACCAATCAGACCAATCAACAGCATTCCGACAATCATTTCTGCAGTTCGCCCGTTAGCTTGTTTATCCATTATCAAGAATCCTAGACCAAGCCCGCCACCGACCATCTCAGCTGCTACGAGACACATCCAACCAATACCAAATCCTATTCTTAAACCAGCAAATATCTCTGGAGCAGCAGAAGGAAGCACAATTTTGCTCAATATCTGCGTTTCACTAGCTCCAAAGGTTTTTGCAACGTCAATATGAACAGGCTCAGTACGTTTAACTCCGGTTGTAGTGTTGGTCAAAATTGGGAAGAATGCTCCAATCCAAATAATGAATGGCTGACCTGACGCAATTCCAAACACGATAATTGATACAGGAATCCAAGCAAGGGGAGGAATAGGTCTAGTGGCTTCCATAACTGGTCCCAGAATAGAATCAATCCGTTTGTATCTACCAATTGCAATTCCAAGAGGAATAGCTGTCACGGCTGCCAGTGTGAATCCAACTACTACTCTACCTAAACTTGCGACTATATGTTCAATGAGAAAATGGTTTTGACTATCTACATCGGTAATGAGACTCCAAAATGCAATAACTACTTCAAAAATATTCGTACCAGTAATCGTAGCTATTATAGCCCAGAGAAATATGAGGATAAAAGCAGGAAAGAGTATTCTATCTAACAGGATTGACCAGAAAGAGTTGCCTGTCATCTCCGGACTAGATTTACTGTCCTGCTCTTCCTTCTTTAGGGGTTTAGCTACTGACATTCTTTTCACTCTGGGCAAGATCGCTTGTTCTTTTTTGTCTGCCGTTTCTATCAAGGAGATCCTACAAAGGTCATGTTAATAAAACTGTCAAGAAAAGCTGTTGTGTTCTCGGGGATTTTATCAGGGAGAAGAATGTCTTCATCAATAAGAAAATCTAGATATCTTTCAAGTCCAGTCCGATTTAAATTGTAGTCGAAAATTATTCGGTTGAACGCAGTTTGCACAGGTGTATAATCCATCTCAAGCCATTCAATAGCAATTGAAAGAGCTTCTACAGGATGATTCACAATCCATTCTTCAGCTTCCTTGTGGATATCAATAACTTTCTGGACCGTGTCTGAGTGAGCTGCAAGAAAGTCATTTTTCGCCGCGACGACACAGCAGGGATGTCTAGGCCAAATTTCACCAGAAAGAATGAGTAGTACTGTCTTATTCTCATATTCAGATTTTGCATTAAAAGGCTCCCAAGCAATAAATGCAGGAGCATCTGTGGTCAGTAAATCAGCCATGTAGAGAGGTGATGTTGTATAAGCAATTATGTCAGAATAACTATATCCTGACTGGTTCAAGGCTAAACGCAGTAAGAAGTTCTGAACAGTTGACGACCCAGGTTGGTGAACACCTTTGCCCACAAGGTCTGCAACAGAAGTGACCCGACCTGCGTCGTATTCAGATTTGAGAACCATGATAGCAGATCCCTCTAGATTCACTGATGCCAGAATTGTCACAAGTATATCTTGATTCAGGCGTTTTGTCATCGCTGGAGCCGCACCCAAATAGCCCATGTCGATTTGGTTTCCGAGAAATCCATCCATCTCATAGGCACCGTTCCCAAATTGCACGAGTTCAACGTTAAGACCTTCTCTTTCGAAGTATCCATTCTCAAGAGCGACTCGAAGGGCTAGTTGATGCAAATCTTTGGAAAGATATCCTATCCGAACATCAGGTGTAGGTGTCGAATACCAGACAGCAACGATAACTAGTGATCCAATCACAATAGTAGCAACTGCTGCAGCAACGGCTTGTTTTCTCTCCAATTTCAGCGAACCTCAAGGTATTAACATCTAAAACGCATATGAGGGTTGAGATTGGGGATTCCTAAGCCATCAAGTTGATTAGTCCAATTTCACATTCAGGAAATATGTCACTCCGAGACCGCATACCTGAACAGCTTAAGATTGGCGAAGCTATGATTGCTATAACCATTGATGAGGACATCTCAGTTTATCCAACCAGTGACTATGTTCTTCTTGAGATATCACATAATGCGGGAAAGGTCAATATTCCTAAAATTGCACATACTCTCCGAGGGCTTGTAAAAGACGATGAGAGGATGGTCGCAATACGCGGTTTTGGTTTCAAAGGAATCGGTCTCGCTGTTCGAGTTGCCCACGAACTGAAACTAATGGAGAGTAAATTCACATACCTGATGACCTTTGACACATTTGATGCAGCTGATCCCAAGACAAACCGGCCTATAACTAGTGTTCAAATCATTGTAATGCCACCCAAATAACCGCTCATGGAGTACAGACATGATGACTGGAGAACAAAAGGGGCCATCGAAATTCAAGGTGAAGATGTCCAAGATTCAGTTTCCCAAGGTCTGTCCAGTATGTTTGGAAGAGCCAGAAGATTTAGTGTTTGTCACAATCATAGAGAAAGTATATGATGATTATGCCTCCAGCTCTTGGACCAAACCGCAAGATGCAACATCAGTTGCTTTGAGTGCAGCAAAAGGAGCGACTACTTTTGCAATTCCTACTTGCATGAAGCACGGGAGTAAAAAGGTTCGTTCATTGAAGACAAAACTAATTGCAGCTCTGGGATTCTTCCTTCTGTTTTATCCGATATTGTATTTCTTACTTCAGATCAATACGGCATTAGTTTACTCTAGACCTTTTCTCCAACCATTGGTGGGATTCGTAGGTACAACTGTACTCCTTGTTATGATACTACTATACGGTCTTTTTCCGAGAGCGTTGGAACGAGCGATTCGATTTCATAAAATTAGTCGCGTAGATGACTCAGTGTTACTTTCGATATCGAATAGTGAGTATTGTCAGCTCTTCCTGGATCTTAACGAGATGGCGATAGATTTTGCAGAGGGTGAAACTCCAGAACCAGTCGATTAGTCAATTGGTAACCTTCAAGAGGTGGTTGTATAAGAAAATGACAGGATTCAGGAGGCTTTCTACTTGAGGATGAAACATAGCAGTATCACATCAATGCTAGTATCCTTGCTTATACTATCAACTGCAAGCAGTATGTTAATCGCTTCAGTTCCTTCAGGTTTGAAGTCCGTCAATGTGAGTACAATACGAGAAAATACTATTGCACAATACCAGACACGCGAACCAATACTCATCACAAGTAATGTAGACTTTGTCCTGCAGGGGGCTTCAGGTGTAGGAACTCCTTCTGACCCTTATACATTCGAAAATATCCAAATCACGGATGCTGAAAGTTGTATTGTGATTCAAGACACGACTGCAAATTTTGTGATTTCAAACTGTAAATTGGAAGCAGGTGCTTCCAGACCAGCGATATTACTTCAAGATGTAGAGAATGGTCGAGTGGAACAGTGTGAGATCATTGCTGGTGTAAGCGGTATTCAACTATTAAGCGTAGTTGATTGTTTCGTCGTAGATAATTCATTATTTGGATGCTGGAACGGGATTGTGCTTCGTTATGCTTCTAATTGCACAGTCCTGGAGAACAGAGTATACAATAATAATAAAGGTATTCTATTCGAAGGATCAGACCATTGTGATATGCTCAACAACTTAATCTACTCGAATAGGGAATATGGTATTGAAATAACATCCTACTCTCATAACAACTCTGTCTTTGGAAATTCTATTGGATGGAACAATGTATCTGGAAGTGATGGAGGAAATGCGATTGATAATGGAGAGGACAATTCATTTGATGACGGATTCAATATTGGCAATCTTTGGTCAGATTATAATGGGTCTGAAAATCATCAAATCCTAGGGACTGGTAGTTCATTTGATAGGTTTCCTCAGCTCCTCGAAGACACTTTGGCTCCGGGTATCCTCCCGCTTTTGGATGTTGCAATTGATGTCGAAACGTCAGGTAACACATTGACATGGCATGTCTACGACCAGTTTCCAAAATCATATGAGATTAAAGAGAATGAAGCCATAACAATCGCAGCATTTTGGAGCGGGAGCAACATAACATTTAATCTAGATCATCTTGAATTAGGCACTTATGCGATCTCAATCATATTGTATGATGGAGCTGGGAATACAGCAACAGATGGAATCTTTGTGTCAGTTATATCTTTCATCTTGGGAGGCATTGGAACCGAACTCGTCATGATAGCTTCAGGAATCACTGTGGCAATTTTTGTGATTATCACTCTCCTTGTGAAGAGACTATCTTAGTAAAGTCCGTTATTTATCGAATGCATCCTGCCTGAATGCATAGTTAATTGATAATCTCCCAATAGTATATGGTGTATCTCCGTTTCGATACGAGGTCGACCGGATAGAAAGAAGATACGGAAAGGTTCTCCTCGTGCATAATTTAGGCTGGAGAGGTGTCGTTTCATGTTTTCCATGCATGCGCCCCAGCAATTTCCTCATATATCGCCCATTTTCGGAATTCATACTCTTCAAGCTCTATTTTTATTACATTTCAATAGTCCATGCCATTAAATACATAAGCAGCCCCCAGCAGGCCACTCCTGAAGCTTCTCCCAATGTAGGTGAAATTGACAATGGCGATGGATTTTGCGAAAGGAATTACTGAGTTTCGCTGGCATGGTCGTGGCGGCCAGGGTGTGGTCACCAGTAACCAGATGCTAGGCAAAGCCGCCCTCTCTGAAGGTAACTATATCCAGGCTTTTCCAGAGTTTGGTCCGGAAAGAACTGGCGCACCTGTGAGGGCATTCTTGAGAATTAGTAAACAACCCATTCAGGTCTACGCACAGGTATATGACCCAGATGTTGTGGTCTGTATTGACCCAACATTATTGGATGTCGTAGACGTAACTGAGGGTTTAAAGAAAGAAGGTATTCTGGTAGTCAACACAAGCAAGGAACCGCAGACCATCAGAGACAGGTTTGGTTTCAAAGGTGGTAAAGTGGTCACAGTTGATGCCAGCACCATAGCGATGGAGGTCATGGGTCGACCATTCTATAACATGCCAACCATGGCTGCAGCAGTCAAGTTCACAGGTGTAGTAGCGGTTGAAACTGTGATTGGTGAAGTCCTGGAACGATACCCGGGCAAGGTTGGAGACTTGAACAAGGTTGCAATTGATAGAGCTGTTAAGGAGGCAAAGGTCGGATGAGCGAGAAGTACAATGAGATTCCAATTGCCGGCAATATTATCGAGCCAGGCAATTCTAAGAAGTATAAGACTGGAGGTTGGCGTGCTGAGAGGCCAATCCACAGCGATGAGAAGTGCCTCTGGATAAAAAACGGAACCTGTGGCCGTTGTTGGATATTCTGTCCTGACATGGCAGTCATCTTGACTGAGAAGGATGGAAAGTACGCCTACGCGTACAACTACGATTACTGCAAAGGATGTGGGATATGCGCTAAGGAATGCCCCACTGACTCGATTCATATGGAAAAGGAGTGAGAAAAATGAGTATACCAAAAGACAAGATTACTGTTGAAGGTCTGACTGGTGATGCAGCCATTGCTCATGCTCTCAAGCAGGCAGATTTGGATGTTCTAGCCGCATACCCGATCACTCCACAGACCATTATTGTGGAGGACTACCAGCGCTTCGCTGCAGATGGCGAGGTCAAAGCACATGTTATTCCAGTAGAGTCTGAACACTCAGCCATGAGCGCATGTGTAGGAGCCTCAGCTGTAGGTGGTAGAGTTGCAACAGCGTCCGCTTCAGCTGGACTTGCTCTCATGTGGGAGATTCTCTACTGTGCAGCATCAATGAGAATGCCAATCGTCTTCACTGTGGCAAACCGTGCTCTATCAGGTCCGATCAACATCCACAATGATCATAGTGACGGGATGGGAATGAGGGACAGTGGATTCATTCAGCTCTATTGCCAGAGCTGTCAAGAGGCTTATGACACTACAATCATGGCTTTCAAGCTCGCCGAGCGACATGATGTGTTGCTACCCGTAATGGTTGGTATTGACGGTTTCATCGTAAGCCACAACGTTGAACGAGTAGAGATGCTCCCCGACGATGTTGTTACTAAGTTCCTCGGAGTGAGAGAACCGTTCATCTCCCTTGATCCTGACAATCCAATAACCATGGGACCGCTAGCGCTCACTGACTACTACTTTGAGTTCAAGGAGCAACAAGACGAGGCCATCATGGGTGTTCCCAAAGCCTACAATGAAGTCGAGGCTGAGTTCTCAAAGCTCACTGGTCGAAAGTACGGTCTCTTCGAGACCTACAAGACCGATGATGCGGACATCATCATAATCGCAATGAGCTCCATGGGAGGTACAGCCAAGGTGGTCGCTGAAGCCATGCGAGAGAAAGGCGACAAGGTTGGTGTCATCAGGCTCAAGATGTTCAGACCATTCCCAACGAAGGAGATTGCAAAAGCACTTGGCAAAGCAAAGGCTGTCGCAGTCTTTGAGAAGGCAATGTCATTTGGAGCTGCCGCACATCCGTTGGCTCTAGAGGTCAGAACTGCACTCTATGAAGCACAGGAAAGACCCATGATAGTGGACTTTGTTGTTGGACTAGGGGGTCGTGACGTTCCGCCAATAACGTTTGTTGAAGGAATCGAGAAGACAAAGGAGTACCTCAAGAAGGGTAAGGCTCCAATGTACGAAACCTTGGGGGTGCGTAAGTAATGAGTGACAAACCAGCAGTTTCAATTAAAGACATGCTCAAGTGTGAGCCGATTCTGAGCTCTGGACACAGGATGTGTGCAGGATGCGGAGCCCCACCCTTGATAAAGCTCATGGGAATGGCACTTAGAGGACCTACTATTGTTTGTAACAACACAGGCTGTCTCGAAGTTGCCACAACCATCTATCCGTACACGGCATGGAAAATCCCGTGGATCCATGTGGCTTTCGAGAACGCAGCAGCTGTTGCATCAGGAGCGATAGAAGCCATCAACGCAATGCGAGCAAAGGGACGGTATAAGCATGAGCATGTTGATGTGATTGCCTTGGGAGGGGATGGTTCTTCATTCGACATCGGGTTCGGTGCAATCAGTGGCGCACTAGAACGAGGACATGACCTAGTCTACATGTGTTATGACAATGGTGCGTACCAGAACACAGGAATTCAGAGGTCTGGAGCCACATTCCAAGGCCAGGAAACTACAACATCGTGGGGTGGTAGTGCAATCCCAGGCAAGCTCGAGCGTAAGAAACCACTTGCAGAGATTGTTGCCGCTCATAAAATTCCCTACGTTGCCACAGCAGAAGCATCCAACTACCGTGACTTCATCACAAAGTTCCGAAAGGCATTGGATGTTGTAGGACCTGCATTCATACATGCATTCTCACCCTGTCCGAGAGGTTGGCGTTCTCCTACTGGAGATAGTATCTCACTGTCCAAGCTTGCTGTAGAAACCGGTCTTCACCCACTCTATGAGGTCATCGACGGCGAGGAGTGGATCATGTCAGGACCTAGCAAGAGAGCTGCAGAAGCAGGTCTGAAACCTGTTGATGAGTATTTCAAAACTCAGGGTCAGTTCAAGCATCTATTCAAGCCAGAGTGGGAAGACTTCAGAAAGAGAATCCAAGAACAGGTAACTCATGACTGGGAGCTCTTGAAGAAACGCTGTGGGGTGGACTAGGCAAAATTCAGTCTGGAGCTTGTAGCTCCAGCTGTTTTCTCTTTTACGACTCATGGAGAAGTACTTCATGGATAGAGGACTGCCTCTTTCAATCGAGCCAGAGTGACGGTGGTCTTGGTTCGCCCAGTGTATTTCAAGAGGGGATATTCTCGACCAAGGTAAAATCGAAGAGGGTATTGAAACTCTGATTGCAATCGATTGAATATCTCGAGCATTGTTTCTTCTAATTGAACTGAATCAGATGCAAGAATTTCTTGAGCCCATTTATCCTTTAATATGTGCATGTTGTCAATTACATATCGAAGATAATCGTAGGTGCCTTGGAGTGTGAAAGATATCAAGGGAACGACTAGTATCAATGACAACATCAAACCTCCTGATGCATAAAGATAGTAAATTACTGATAATGGAACGAATAAAATCACTAGAAAGATGATCGAATATGGACGAAACCTCTTTTTCATTTGTTCCAAATCCTCTTTGATCTCATCAACAAAGTCAGATGGCCACTCAATCAGACCAGCTGTGCTCTTTACGAGTTTAATCAATTCTTTCCGTTTCATTCCTCTATCATAGCTCGTAATGGTTGTTTTTCCATGATGTGGCGCTAGTGATTCTATCTCATCGGGTTTGACTATCTGCGAATCGATAGACATGATTGCAGCAGTAATTGCATTTCGGGTTAGCCCGTGGTAGCTGTATCGCTCTAGTTGAAAACGATATCGAATAAATCCTATGATTAGAATTATAATTCCTAAAAGAGTAACTCCCAATCCAATGACTTGAATTGAACCCGAAGTAAAATTAGAGAGAAGCCATGGAAAGAAACCAAAAGCAGTAAAGAGAATCCCTATTGGCCATTCAGAACGATGGTATATCTCTTCCTTGTACACTGACGGATACTCTTTTTCAAGCCACCTCTCAAATTTCGGAAAAGGGGTATCTCCTTCCACGACCATCCCGATAGGGTTCTCTCAAAGTCGGTTTTAAATTATTTGTAGCAGGTTTCCTGGCTTGTCCGTTCGTCGATGGATATATCTGGAAGAGTCACAGTCAGTCTTTGTTTCTACAGAGTGTGTTCTAATGAAAGCGATAATGTACGACCTCAAGATCAGCAAGGTCATAAGAAAGAAGATGAAGCTCGCTGGAAAGTACACCATGATTAAATACAGGACGGATTGGCCAAAGCCAACTATCAAGAATCCACGACAGGTGTTGGTAAGACCAATCGTAGCAGGGATATGCGCGTCAGATATCCACCAAATAAACGTCAATCTTTCATACTCAGCTACTATTCTAGCGAGAAAAGAAAACCCATTTCCTCTAGGCCATGAAGTAGTTGGCATTGTGGAGGATGTTGGAAGTGAGGTCGAAGGACTGAGCGTTGGTGACCGAGTGGGGCATTCACCCGTGGTTTCGTGCGAGTGCTATGGCTTTGAGCCCTGTGAAAGTTGCCTAGCAGGCAAACCTGAAACCTGTCAAGCGATTGTAGGAATTGGTGATAACTCAGACCTTGAGGAAGAGTATGGTGGCCGTTTGAAATTTGGTGGATTTGGTAGTGGCGCTTTTAGTGAATACTTTGTCACTTATGCGGGACAATTGACAAAGATTCCTGATGGAGTTTCAGATGAGCAAGCTGTTCTTGCTGAACCTCTTGCAGTAGCTATTCACGCTGTGAAAAGAAAACAACCCTCTGATGATGACACGGTCATTGTACTTGGAGCAGGTATCATTGGACTGATGGTTGTCCGGGCGATTAAGGCGCTTGGGTCAAAATGTAAGATAATTGTCATAGCTCGTTATCCATTCCAGGTAACTGCTGCCACAAAGCTTGGTGCGGATGAAGTGATAT
>CAZPWM010000006.1:0-61986 GCA_964590575.1 uncultured archaeon | reverse complement strand
GAACCTGCTTGGCTCTCACCTTGAGAGATGCTTTTAATCGTTTCGACAAGGTCAGTTAACTAGATGAGAAGGGAGCATTCTGCAACGTTCTTCTTTCTATCCAGAGATATCATCTAGTGGTTCATCTGGTGGCTTTGGAACTCTTTCAATGAGTTCGATAGGATGTTCATTAACAAAAACAATGGCTCCTAAGATAAGGACGATTACAAAGATTCCAGCGAGCCAGAAAAGGTTGCCAGATGATAGAACGACATTAAGTGATATTACAAACCAAACTACGATACACGTCACACCTATCAAAAGGATGGCTTTTGTAGATCTCTTTAGTGGCCTTAAGCGGTATTCATTGATATCCACAGAAATTCCTTCTTCATCTGAAATTTCTGGTTGTTCTTTCAAAATACGATAACGAACTGAGATGATTCCTATAATCCACCCTGTGTAAGAACAGATTACCATACCCCAGAACCATTGCTTGGTCAAATCATCAGAGAGCAATAGGAAATCATCCCATGCCATTATTATGGGCCAGAATAGTCCTGAGAAGAACCTTGGTATAGGTAGTAAGCCACCAAGTTTCATGTAGCTCCTACTTGTGCAAACTCCAAATTTCAATCCTGATGTTTCAAGAAACAGTGCAGTGATGAGCCCAATCCCACAGGAAACTAGAGATACTTCCAATGCGAAAAATAAATCATCATAAACGGAATTGAGGAATGGTATATTGAGAAGAATAATCGGAAGTAGAACCAATAGCAATTTCCAATAATGTTTCCTCTCAAACATTTACGAAACCCAGGATTGGATTATATAACCATTTCATAATGTTTCCGTAAAATACAGTGGATGCTAAATCCGCGGATGATTTTACTAGAAGTTCATTTCATGATGTCAGGAATTGAGTCTGGTCTACCTTTCAACTCCTGTAAATTCTTCATTGGAATCCAACCTTCATCTCCTAATGGTGTTCGAACCCAAGCCCATCCGCTCTCTTCATCTAAGACAATCACTTCTTGATCTTCGTCGATAGTCAGTTCCCGTGAATTATAGTCCTTGAGAAATTGATAATGTTTTGATTCGGACGTGAGTTCAAGGTAGGTCTTTGGCACCCATCCATGAACTCCGGAGTTATTTCGACACCAGAGCCAACCTTCCAACTCGGTTTCTTTCTCCTCTCCTTCAACAATCTCGCCGTTCTTAGCTATCAACGGGACGTGAAACTCGCTCTTGTGATTCTTGACCACTTTCAGAATCTTCATCTACTTCACCAAACCAAGGTCGTTTTGCTCACTGGACAATTCCTTTGACCCAATCGCGAATCATATCCCAATCACGAAAATCAATCTTCTCAGGAATTTTCTCTCCAGGGGGTATCTGATTCTTTACGATGTTCTTTACAAGAGCCCGGACTACAAGGTTGTATTTCTGGAACTCGAACACTCCACCAATTAAGGCAGTGGAAATTGGGGACAATCCCGGATATTTTTCAGACATCTTGTCCAAGTACTCTGACTGAGCCTCAGCAACCTTGTCAGGATTACCCGCGTATCCACTAACAACAAAGAGCGCGACTTTGATCTTTGAGAGTGATTCTAACTTTTGCTCGATGAATTCTAGAGGTTCCTTTGTCCATTGTCCTGCCCGAATACCGCTCCCTATGATTACTAAATCATATCCTTCAGGTGCTGGAAAAGGTGTTCCTTTCTCCAATTGAACGACGTCTACTTGGGCTCCAAATTCTCTAGCTGTGTTACTCATTTCTTGGACTACTTCAGTAGTTGTTCCATATCGTGTTCCGTAGCAAATCAGAACTTTGTCCATCATAATCAATCACGAGAAATGAAGTATGTTCTCACAAAACAGTTTCGCCATGGCGTCCTGTGTATCAAATACGCGAAAAAATTACTAGAAATGAAACTCATTGTTTTTCTGATGTGAAGACATATGCAATGTTTGCGCCAGTCTGAACAGCTTGAAGACTTCCTGGAGTTCCGAGAATATCACCACATGGATAAGCCCAAATATAACCATCAACAGGACATTCTACTCTTTCTAAAATGTCACCATAAATGTCGTAGATCTCAGCAAACACTTCTCCTTTCTTCATGAAGTCGCCAGGTGTCTTCAGAAATCGAATAAGACCTCCTCGATTTGCGTGGACTATTCTATGGAATGTGCAAATTCCAGGTATGATTGGGATTCCTTCTTGGAGTTCAATATCGCCGTCTATCATTTCAAAGGTTTTCATTATATTAAGACTCCCACGAACTCCAACAGTTGTGGAAGGTTCGGAAATCCATCTTCCATCAATAAGCTCGATAAGAATGTCAGGGACACCATTCTTTACTGCTAAATTAGCCAGTGTGTTTGGTGCATCAGCGGCAATTGGAACACTTTCAACTACATTCGTGACACCAAAAGCCTCAGCCATTTTCTCAAGTTTCTCCTTCGTTTTCGGGTTACCAACGTTGATTTCAGTAAAGAAAAGTGAATCAGGTCTAACATTGGTATGTATGTTGAAGACCATGTCAGCCTTGCTCCACGCTTCTTGCCAGAGAATAAACGCCAATCGCTCTGTTGCTGTACCATTTGGTTTGTCCGCTGTTAGAGGACTAGCACTACCTCCTCCACCTAAGTCTTGGTTATCAATCCATGAAAGATACTGATGATGCATGAAAGCCAGAGGGTTCTCCACCGGAATTCCGATGATTGCGCCTCGGAGATCCTTGGGATTTACCTTTTCCCTCATTATCTTGCGAATTACCTCGATACCTTGAATCTCTATACCATGCTGTGTGGAAACCATGAGCACAGTAGGTCCATCTTTCTCTCCATTCATAACAAGAACAGGAATGTCAATACTAGTTGTTGTGTTCAGTTCAATTCCCTTGATTACTCCTTTCTGGAGTTCTCCTCTTTTTGCAACCGCTGTACCGACTTTGAGTTCATCAGGCATGGTGCTAACCTCGAAAAACATTGGTCACTATGGTGGGACATATCTCTTTGGGCATCTCAGGAATTCGACCGCATCCTTACTTCGATGTATATTACTAGCAGGAGTAGAAACACCATAATTGACAGTAGATAGATAATGTGAATCCAATAGACGACAATAAGATCAAGAGTGACTGAATAAACGCGAAGTAGATATTCTGCTGCTGTCAGTATTAACAAAATCGTACCAAAGAAGATAATGAGATTCTTCAAAGCATCTTTACGATTCATATTTGCCACATAGAAGATACCTACATGGTTCCTTATAGATGGTCTTTCTTGGATTTTCGACGTACTTGAGCCATCTGTGCGATTATCACACCAAGTACTGTAATCGCACCTCCAGAAATCTGTAGATAGGTTATTGTTTCATGAAGGGCAAAGATTGATAGTAACACACCCCAAACTGCAATCAAATTAAGCATAATTTGAACTAGTGAAGCTTCAATGTGTTTCATTGACTCATAATAGAGAATGAATGCAATCACAGTGTTCACAATTGCTACCCACAGTAGGACTAGCCATGCCTGCACGCTCATGGTGAGTAAGACTGTCACATCATCAAGTAGGGTAGCTGATATCCAAATGAATGGGACAGCAAACAAAGAACTGTAAAATGTGGTTGAAACAGCATCGATTGACTTGATGGATATTTTACCTGCTATTCCATTAATTGCAAAGAAAAATGTAGATACAATCACAATGAGATTTCCAATGAAGCGCAATGAATCAGGTGTCGGGGATTCTGGAGCAGTGTTCATGACAATAAGCATAGCACCAATTGTCGCAAGCACGAGACCCATAACTTTCTCGAATGTGATCTTCTCGTTTAACACAGGAGCTGCAAGTATAACAGCGAAAATGGGTGTTAGGTTCAGGAGAAGAAGGGCATCACTCGCGGCTGTTAGCTCAAGACCAATGTACTGGAGAATCTGAGAAATGAAAGGTCCACTAAGTCCAGCGACCAAGAGAATCTTCCAGTTATTTTTCACGTCTACTATGGTCTGTTTTTTCCTGTGTTGAAGAGTTACTACAAGAAGAAATGGAGTAGCTAGGGTGTATCTTAAAGCTACAAAGACGATAGGACCTACTTCAGTAAAAATAAGCTTGGCAAAAATCAATGATGAGGACCATAGGACTGTAGTCACAATGATTGCTAGATATGCCAAAGAAGTCCTACTCATATCTTGCTCCTCGTATTGATTGTTTGAGAATGAACCTTCTGATAAGCTGAACTGAAGAGGTAGAAAACAGAATAGAGGTGCACGGGAATCCCCGTGCAAACTACATTATTGGATTATCTCGCAGAACGAGCAACTCGTTCTCGTTCTTCTTTCCTAGAGATAGCAAAACTACCGGGATCACTCTTGTAGGCGAGAAGTAGCTCATCTACCAAGCATTCTTCAAATGACTTAGCATTTTTATGTGCTGAACGGACTGGGCCGACTGAGAGATATCTCAGAGCGAGATCAATTCTTCTCTGTGGAGAAACATCTACCGAACGAGGATAAGCCATGCCACCGTATGAAATTCGTGTTGTTTCCTCAGCGGGAGCAGCATTCTCGATTGCAGTAACTAAGACTTGAACGGGGTTCAACCCGGTCCTGTAATTAATGATATCAAAGACCCTTCTGAGAGTGGAAAGTGCTCGTAGTTTCTTGCCAGCACCTCTCCCTGTTCGTGTCTTCTTATCCTTCCTACGACCAGCGTTGAGCATCTTGTTAGCAAATCGTTCAACAATAGGAATGTTAGACTTGTGGAATCCTTTATGAGCATGTCTGCCTGATGTGTGGGGAATCAGTACTGGTTTCAAAGAGATGTATCTAGCTAGACCCACATCATTGATCTGTACATCAGTTGAGTCCCACTTTCCGAATAGGAGTAGGTCAGGAGCATCGAGGGGTTGAGCTTCTTCAGCAACTGGTTCAAAAGTTTCTTCGTCAGACATTGTTTATCACCTACCGAATTGGCTTCTCCTTCTTCCCGTATATCAATGATTCAAGGGAAACTCCATTAACTCGCACGACGCGCCAACTCACACCTGGTAGATCTCCAACGGGACCACCTTGCGCACCACCAATCCCCTCAACAAGAACAGAGTCGTGTTCATCTATGTATTTCAGGCCACCATCCCCAGGTATGAACGCAGTAATCTGTTTTCCATTCTTTGAGAGTTGAATCCTTACAGCCTTTCGAATAGCTGAGTTTGGCTGCTTTGATTCGATACCGACTTTTTCAAGTACGATGCCTTTTGCTTGAGGGGCACCCTCTAGTGGGTCAGTCTTCCTCGTTAGCTTAAGAACACGCCTTTTGTAAGCGGGTTTCTTCCAGCGGAACTTCTTCCTCTTTCGGACGAGGGGTCGAGCTGCGAACTCGCCTACGGGAGATTTTGAACCTGTCAATATGATTTACCTCTTAGGGTCGACGTACCATTCATGGTACGCACTGAATGGTGGTTGTCGGCTCCGGCCTGTTGTAACCTTAAAAGGATTATGAAGTGGCGTGAGATATCTCTAACATATTCAGGACTAATTCAATATTGAGATGGCCTGACTTCCTCAATGGTGAATTTGGTCATCAGACTCAGAAGTCAAATCTGCTGAAGGTTTGCAAAAACGAAGTTTTCTAATCATTTCAGGTATTTGAATTTTCAAGACGTCATCAAGATTGGAAATATGAAGTAGCCTTTGTACTACGTCCGCCTCAAAGATTTCTCCTAATTCTTGTTCTGCTTTCTCGATACTACTATCCAGTAAGATTTTCTTGTCACCATAGAGAAGGTCAGTCTGGTGAGCTTCCCTAGAGTGCTGCTCAGCCTCCCAGAAGATTTCATGTGTCTTCACATTGACAAAAAGGGTAACTTCCCATTCTTCTGGTTCCTCAGACAATTCTTCTATGACAGGCACATTTCTACTCACCCATGAACTGAACTTTTTCATGAACGCATCCTTGTTTCTGATGGAATAATGACTCAGCTCACCCTCTGAGAAACTCATATCTAATCCCTTAATCAGCGCATCCGGTGATTCCTCACTTGTAACAATGACAGTAAATCTAAGATAAGGGGCTATACGAGTTCCTTCAACAGGGTAGATTCCAAAACTGAAGTCTGTATTCGTCGACTCGATGACACGGAGCTCACATGGAGGACTTAACTTGGTATATCCTTTGTCTGTGAGATCAGATAACAAATTTCCCTCGAGTTTGGAATAGTTTGCTATCTGTTCTTGTAAAATATCTGAAGTGATTATTCCTAAGATTCGTTCGCATTCTTCTTCTGCCCCACGACCATGGGTGAGTTCAATTGTATGGCGTTCACCTCTGAAGAAGAGTTCTGAAACTGTGGACTGTGCATTCCATTTGAGATGCGTATCATCTTCCCACGAAATCTCGACCATCCATTGTTGTCTTGTGACATTCAGATAGGTTCCTGGAGCAAGTTTCTTCAGGACTAACCCTTGGTTGCGGAGAAATATGCGAATGAACTTGTCTTCGTGGAAAACGATACTCTCATCCTTCTCGGATACTGTCGGTAATGTAATTTTAAACTTGTACAGTTTCCCAGCATACAACCTTTCTGGTGCAAGGATGCCGTTAATCTCCTCTCCTGTCATAGCACTTCCAATCTGCTTTCTGACTGGTTTAGGACAATCGTTTGCTAGAACAATTCTCCAACATTCTCCATGGTCTGCAGCTCCATCCAAGAATATGGGACAAGTTGACTGATCATGTTCGATGCCCACTTGGATTTCTTCTGCCTCGTCAAAGAACTGTGCTACTCGCGTAGGAAGTTCCTCAGGAGTAGACCGTGCGGCTTTGTAGGAAACGTATGGTCTTAGAAAGTCTAAATCTCCAAACTGGATGTCTTCAAAGACACTCCAAATCACAAACACCCCAGAGTCAGTGAACATTGATCCGTCTTTAATCATGGGCCACCGGAGCAAAGAGATGAGATCTGCAGTGTTATCGAGTGTGACAGTCTGAAGCATAACATCTTCTGCATCATGAAATGTGACTTGACATTCACCATCCACCATTTCTAAGTGCACAGTGACATGAGTCGGTTTGGTCACCACTTCGAGATATCGCTTAAGGGAATCGACTACGCGTTTGTAAAATGATTCTTGTAACAAGATTTCAGTAGTAGGTTTGGTCTTAGGTAGTTCAGAGAAAGTCTGCCGAACAGCACGAATGTGTCCTACAGTCGAGCGGCCTCGACTTATTACCTCAAGGACGCCTGAGTCAATCGCTTCATCATCACCTTGTCTTAAACTCCAAGTTTCCATTCCCATCTTTGATTTCTTACCAATCATGATTGTCTGTGGGAGACTAAGAATATCGTCGAAGCTATGCTGCGTCAATGTTTCTATCTTGGTATCCGCCCAGAGAAAACCATCATTAGCAACAGGTCTATGAGTAAAACAACCCACTAACATTCTTGCCTCATTAGTGATATCTTGAACGACCATCCACCAGGGCTGTGTCACATCATCTTCTGTTTCAAACTTAATTCCGAATACTAGGTCAGGCTCTGTTTCAGCAGCTGGGATCAAGAAGTCTTCATGTAAGAGCAATGTGGGTGTATCTTTGGCTGGTTTTGCATTCAACTTATTCTGAGCACGATAAAGTCGCTGTGAATTGATTTTTCCCACAGTCATGGATGCATACGATTTGGCATCACGCGTATCTGGAAGCCTAAGACGAAGTAGATCAAGGATATTGGGAGGTTCGGTTTCTTCTCTTAGGATTCTCTTTTTTAATACAAAACTTCGGAGATTCGGTCTGGATTCATTCTCAATCTGGACAATTAGACTCTCAAGAGTTCTTCTTGAATCTGTTGTTAGATGTTCATTTGGCCATAGTCGTACCAGCCAAGGAGTCATTGTTAGTGCCAGTAATTTCATTCTAGTCCGTGTTTCTTTCTCAGGTACAACATCATCCAAGCTCCGTTCCTGTATAACAAGACCTCTCCCTTTGTTCCTGAACCTTTTGGACCAACCCCTTAGGAATGGAACATGGGTCAATTCAATGGTTAATTTGGTTATTGAATGACGGATGATTACCCTGATGTCATCATGCATTGATGAATCACCGATAATAGGTAGTTTCCACATATCAGGTCTTACTGCCCCAATGGGTGCCACAGGCAGATTCCAAATGATGTCTGTCACTATCTCCGCCAACGAATCGTCTTCATAAAATGGAAGAAGAGCCCTACTTGAATATGGCAAGGCCTTCTCCACAGAAGGAACTGGGGAATCAAACCAGACAACTGTGGTGTATATGTCATCGGGAAGACTGTTCAGCAGCTGGTCCACCAATATCTTGAGTTTGTCACGATGAGATGAGGGAGTCGCTTCTCGTAGAGTGTCTGCACCTGATACAACGATTACCCTTGGATGATTTGTCCTATTTTCAAAGTCAAACTGTGGTGTGATTCCTTCTTGATAAAGGAAGGACAGGATTTTATCTAGACATCCTATGACCTCAACATTCTCAAAGAATTCTCGTATATGTTCTGGATGAGTCTTTACCAACTCTTCCTCGGAGTATCCTCTGGGTTTCAGACGTAATCGTGCTTCAGCAAGATGGGAATTACTGAACTGGTCTGCTAGGTCGATCCAGAGAAGATCTGTGTTATCATTTGACTTCTCAATGTCGTAGAGCATTTGGAGACCGTGATAATTCCTAGCATTCCAGGTAGCTGACTGACCTGATGATGTTGATGTTTTGCCAGAGAGATAGAGAATGAACTCTCTCTTGAACTCATTTCTGATTTTGAAAGGATTATAGATGGGACTCCAAGGTATTGTAGCTACCTCAGCTTTCTCCCTCACTGGAGCAGCTTGATTGTGAATAACCAAAGCAATACGATTGTAACCTTTGGGTGTGAATGCCGTGCGTTTGATTCTTTGTTTTCTGTCTTTCATCTCTTCATATGAGTGTATAACTAGAAGTTCCAAGATACTCCTAACTTCTTCAATTTCTGAGCTAGAATCTATGATGACAGTTCCAGTCAGAATCGTTGCTAATTTTCTCTTTGTGGATTGTTGAAAGGAATCAGCAAGAAGTTGGGTATACTCATTCAACTGGTTCTGGGTGGAGTTTCTGGGAGTTGAATTGATGATAGAATTCCACATATCATTATTCAATGGGATGTCTTCCATAGGAAACTCGCTGACCACTCTTTGAATCGATCTGACCTCGGAATTTTTGTAGTCGGGCTCGATCCACCATCTCTGAGCCTTTCGAGTTTTAATCTCTAGGACGAGTTTCGGTTCCCATAGGACGAGCTTGCCATCCTCTGTTATTACTCGCTCGAAGAGTATTAGGTCGACCTTTCCAGAGACGCGCTTCGTCTGTAAAGGCACCTCTGAAACTATGACATAGTCAGAGTTCCCAACATACCGGTCTCCACGAAATATGACATCATTGAGATGCCACGGACTTGGAAAGAGGGCAGCAATTCGTCTATGGAGTATAGACCCAGCTATTCTCGCCCTTTTCACCGCCTTATCTCTGATGTATTCTACATCCTTTATCGTCAAGCACTTATCTTCAGGGTCTTCTGGTGCATAAGTTCTCGTTACTCCACCATTCCTTATTCGCTCAAGTTCAGTGACTAATGGATGCAAATGGCCATAGAATTTCTTAGCATCCTCAATCTGTTCATCAAAGAAATTAAGACTTGTAGGAGGGGATTCAAATTCAGAGTTTCTGGTCACCCTTTCTTCCTTATACTTGGTAGGTCGAAATCCAGCCTCCACAATCAGTTTCTTCACCTGACGCAGTGCATTGTTCACTCCTTTCTGAAAACCGGATTTTCCGACTTTATACTCAGAATAAATCATCTCTAGATAGGGCCGAATAAGAAGGAGGAACAAGTTTGAGTACCGAGTGGTTTCTCTAACTGGAACATCATGAATTGCACAGAATGTCGCAAGATACTCATTGTGACTGCGGACTGCATCACCAAAGTCCATTGAAGGGAGATCTGGATGTGCAAGGGTAACTCGAGGCCCATAGGATGATTCATCGTATCCAGCCACTCTGAACTGTTTTGCCGTGTTTCCAGCTTGTTGGATGCGAATTCCAAAGTCTTTAGGATCTGGAAACGGGAATTCTCTATGGGCAAACTCTCTCAGTGCAGCTCCACATGCATTCAATCTTTGATTGATGGGACCGACTGTGTCATCAGATTTCTTCTGTCGCTGGATCTCCGTAAAATTGTATTTGGCTCCATTTTCAAAAAGCATCTTGTGAGTATTATCTCGAATCTGTGGCTCAGCCTTCAGAAAATATGAATGATCAGGATTGCCTTTGTTTTTTGTTAACATGTATACTTGACGTGCGATATTCAGACTATTGCGAGAGCTTTCGTAATGCTTTCGTGATGTCTTGTTACTAATAGTCCTTTGAAGCTCAACTGTAGAAGAGAGACCAGTCTGAAAAGCTCTTGATATGACTCGTTCAGGATGTACTGGTATTGGTTTGGTTGGACGTCCCCTCTTACGAGTCATCACAATCATACCATCGTTTTTCTTTATATTTTTCTTGTTTTTTACGAGTAATCTATTATGTATTGATTCGATAAAAATGTCTTTATTCATCGAAATGTTGCATTATTTTAATATCAAAAAATTGTATGTTCTTTTAATCTGATAACTATCGTTGTCCATACGAAGTATGGACTTAAATATCTCGAACAGAAAATCATTATGGTGAAAGGTCGATGACCAAAACATCGCGGCGCCGTTCCCGCGAGCAGATTGTTTCTTCTGATGAAGGACTAAAGCAATTTACAATGGACGGTAACTATCGTTGTCCATCATCGACCTTTCTATCTCAAAAGTTCGACTTGAATTCGTACCATCGAGTTGTTGCAAGAAAAGGCACTGGAAAAAGTCCTGCAAAATCTATATCATCATTAGGATTTTCACACACTGGCCGAAAATGTAGTGATTTGGATCTATCAGTTCTTGGCCAGAGTTTTAGAAATTATCGAATAGCTGTCAATTTAGTTTTGGAGAGGGTGTTCTCAAATCAGTCATATGCTTATGAGTTAGGTCGAGAGATAAGTGAGTACCATGGAATGATGAATGTTATTCTCAAGAAGAAGAATCATCTCAAATGGGGTACAAACAACGACTTTGGTAAACTAGTCCATGAACGAATGCATCGAAGTGTTCTTGAAACGGCGGCTCGGATTATTCATTCCGACTATACCCGGAGAAAATTGGTCAACTCACTACTCGAGATTCTCGTCGTTGATGATGAGCATACTAGGAGATTGGTCATTAACAAGAGGATACCTTCCGACATTGTGAGACTTCTCAAGGACACTATTGCCATCAAAGCAGCAGGTGACTTTCATTACGCTCTATCAGCATGTAGACAAGTCCGACGAGTCTTAAGAGATGAATTATCAAAATCATTCCCACTACAAGAAAATAGAATGAAACTTAGAGCACATGAACTCCTCAAGCAATCAGTTTTGAAAAATCAAGCAGAGGGATTCATTAGGAATCTAATCAATAATTGGCATCAATCTGGTTTTCCTTTCGAAATACCTGTCTTTCAAAAAGACACAATAGATTATTCCGCATCCACGGAAAATGCAACAGGACAAGGCTATTGGTTCTCACCTGATCCACAGAGACAGGATGAGATAGTACTGTACATCAAGACTCCTCCTGGTGTGATAGGATTTGAAGATGATTCACACTCCCCTTATAGAAGCCACACTCTTCGATTGCGTTTTCTCAACTGGTTTCCACGAAAAGCTGCACGTGCAAGGATGATGGCTGAAGAGGTGAGGTTTCGAGGCGACTTGAAACGGTCGGTTGAATTGGAATTCAGAGCTGAAAAGTATGATGACATGAATCAACAGCTGTACAACACGATTCAGATTCAGCACGTCACTCGAGAACTTGCGAAAGAGCGAGCGCAGCCTAAGAAGAATGTTGAGCGAATAGACCAACTCAAAGCATTAAAACAGAGACTCAAACAATCTCGTACCACTGCGCCTCCTTTAATCAAACTAACTGGAAATAGAGCTACATTGATTATCCCCTTTATGACTCCCGACGAGAAGATTCTAAGTGAAACACTTCCTAGGATTGGTAAAAAATCGAAAAAAGCAGGTGTCGATAGAGGTCTCAGGCACTCCATGGTAGTTTCCGTTAAAAATGGAGAAAATGGTTATTCAGAGAAAATGATAGGAAGACAGGAACTGTATGAAAGAAGAGAACACTTGCGACAGAAATCAAGAATCTTGATGTCAGAGGTGACACTGAAACGAAATAATTGGGAGAGAAAGCATCAGGGACTGCATCCTCCTGCGTACATCATGAAAAAAGAACGTGAATTGGAGGCAGTATGGCAAAAAGTCCGTCGTCTCGATAGAGAAATCTCCCACCAAGTCGCTGCTGAAACAGTGTGGTTCTGTGAACATCGGCAGGTGAAGACCATCTTCTTTGAGGATCTCCGTTCCTTCCAAGGAAAGAGAGGAATGAGAAGACACAGTTGGAATCTATCAGCTAACCTGTGGGGTCAAATGATTGAGGGTGTGCGCTATCGTCGAAACACCCTTGGACATAGAAATGGGGGAATCTGTATGGTGAACCCTGCTTGGACCTCTCAGACTTGTCATGTGTGTGGAGAAAGAGGAGTGCGTGTGGAAAATGCAACTTCAATAATGGAGAGAAAAGGAGGAGAATATTTCCACTGTTCAAAGTGTGATGAGTATTTCCATGCAGATGTTAATGCAGCGCGTAACATAATGCATGTTCAACAATCCAAGCCCAGTGTCGTTCTTGGGCGGACTACTTGAAACCCAAGTTTGTCCAATTTACAATGAACGATTATGAAAAGAACGCTTCCAGCACACTTCAGGCAATTACAACATTGTTCAAATCGAAGTGACGACGTACTAAAATGCGAGCCCGAGCAACATTTCGACCGTCACGACCAATTGCGATTCCTCGGTCTTCGTTGTTGACAGTTACTGATGCTACCTTAGTGCCATCACGGCGCTCTATAATCTTTACACCTTCAACTCTAGCCGGAGCGAGCGCACTCATAACAAAAGCCTCAGCAGTTTCAGCCATCTCGACAACATCAACAACACGCCCAAAGGCGTCTGACGCGGCTTTCACATTTACTCCGCCGCGACCAATCGCTTTTCCTAATTGCTTTGGACGAACTACGACTATGATACGTTCTCCCTCATCATCACGAATAATATCAACTGCAGCAGCGCCTGTGATTTGCTCGAACTTGGCGATTAGAGCCATGTCATCCATAGAGAGCTTAACTCGTCCCAATTGACTCGCCTCATACCATCTTCAGGATTTTTGAGTCGCCAGGCTTGATAATAGCTATTGCTGAAACCATGAATGGTTTACCTACAACCTCACCCAAGTCCCAGGAAGTACCTTCAAACTTCTGGACCTTTATTTCAGCGAGCTTTGCTAATTGTACTATGTCTTCAAACTCATCTTTAGGACAGTTCGCTGCAACGACGACAAGTTTAGCCTTGCCTGTCTTGATCGCGTCAATTGAAGACTTTGCGCCAATCTTGCACTCACCTGTACTTACTGCACTTGCTATTGGTTGATTCAGGCTCATTGTATGACCTCGTATGTGATTTGTTGGTAGACCCGAACGGATAGCGTCAAAGGATATTCAGTTTTAATGTTTCCGCCGTGGTCTCTGTTTTAGACCTATCATTTCTTCTTCTTCAGAATAACTGGAGTTTGAGGATTCATGAGAAGATCAATTGCTCCAGTTCCAAGAGGAATAAGCTGGCCAAGAATCACGTTCTCTGTAATCCCTCTGAGAGGGTCTCGAGTTCCAGCAATTCCTGCACCCAGTAGATGTTTAATCGTGACTTCGAAAGCCGCACGTGCTAGAGCACTGTTCTTTGAACCTGAAATGCCATGTCTTCCAATCTGACGGATAGTTCCATCCGCAGTCATCATGTCAGCAACAAGAACGATATGTCTAACATCAACATCCATACCTTGCTCATTGAGTACGTTCATAGCCTCTTGGATGATTGCGTTTCTAGTCGCTTCAATCCCAAGTACTTGAAATATCTCTCTGAGATTGTTTGTATAGATTTTATGAGGGTTGACACCCGCAATCTCGAGTGCATCCTGTAGGTTGGAACCCTCAGTGTACAACACATATCCATTAGCTTCCTTTCGGATTACAACATGAGTCACATCATTTATCCCTTTGACTCGTACTTCGCGTATCTTCTCACTCAACTTCTGTAGTTCAGCCAGTGATTCGTTAGCAGGATACACAAAGATGGTATTCTCGCCCGGTTCAACCTCTCCCTTGGCCTTGATTTTCTCTTGTATTGCTTCTGCAACAGCCTCAACAGTAAGACCCTTGTCTTCCATCAATTCAGGATCAAATCGGATGTCAATGGCCTGTCGAAGAAGGTCAATAGACACATTACTTGCAACGCTTTCAACAAGCACCATCTCTATGTTCCTGGCAATTGCTTTTGCTTCATTTCGATCTCCAGCCTGCGTGTCAATTATGTGGATTTTCATGGTTGGTGTGCTAGGATTGTTTCGTGCATCGACAATCTCAATCAATCGAGGAAGACCTTGCGTAACGCTGAGTTCTGCAACACCCGCATAGTGGAATGTACGTAGAGTCATCTGTGTACCAGGTTCTCCGATACTTTGTGCGGCAACTGTTCCCACGGCTTCACCCGGTTCTACCAGTGATCGTTCGTATGAGTCTATCACGTTGTCACAGATTGTATCGAACTCTTTCTTTGTGATATCTAGGTTCGTAACCTTTGCTTGAAGTTCTTCTAACACACTTGGAGGGAGTCTACGTTCTTCATCAATATCTTCGAAACGCTTCTCCATGTGTTTAGCAATTGATGTGCTAGTATCTTTGGCGGCAGGTTTCTTGACTGCAGGCTTCTTTGGAGCTGCCTTTGTTGTAGTTGTCTTCTTTGGAGCTGCCTTCTGTTTGGTTGCTGTGCTCTTCTTAGTTGGTTTTTTCGACATTTTTAGGCCTCCACTAATCCATTCTTCCTTTACCCAAGACCTTCTCGATTGCTATATCGATATTGACAGAACGCCCGTGATCAGATTTGCTTGGGTCAACGCCATCATCACCAAAACGGAACTGAACAATCCTTCCTGGTGCGGTTCTGACTGTACCGTCACTCTCGACTTTTAGGTCTTGAAGTGCAGTCATGAGTCGTCTCTGCATATATCCTGATGTTGAGGTTCTTACAGCAGTGTCTACAAGACCTTCACGTCCTCCTGCTGCGTGGAACCAGTATTCAATTGGGTCAAGCCCACTCTTGTAACTCGATGTGACAAATCCCCTTGCACGCGCTCCGAGGTCTCCCCGTTCAAAGTGTGGGAGAGTACGACCGACATAACCTCTACTGATACGTTCGCCTCGAACAGCTTGTTGTCCAACAACAGCGGCCATCTGTGAAAGGTTTAGTCTTGAACCACGTGCTCCGGTTTGTGCCATAATGACCGCAGAGTTCTCAAGACCTAGATGTTCACCTGCTACCTCGCCAGCCGAGTCTCTTGCCTCAGCTAGTGTGGCCATGATTCTTTGTTCAAGAGTTTCTAGTAGTGTCTGACCTGGGTTAGGATCTAGCTCCCCACGTTTGTAAGTTTCAATGAGTTGGTTTACCTTAGCATCTGCATCACTCAGTATTCGTTTTATGCGCTGAGACGCTTCACGTGGTAGAGTTACATCGTTCAAGCCCATAGAGAAACCTCTATCAGTAATGAGTCTGACTAAGAGACGTCCAACTGAGTCCAAAAACACACGTGCTGTGGTAGGACCTTTCTCTTTGATGATTCTATGAAACAGTGAATCTGGTTCGCCTGCTCCGAACGCTTTCTCATCGACGACACCAAACTGGAGATTGCCATCACGCACCACAACGTAAGCATCGTACTCACAGTCCTCTCTCTTACAGGTTTGGCATTTCCTACAGATGTTCGCCTTGAATGAGATATTGATTCCTTCAGGAATGAACATACTGAAGATTTGCTTACCAGTCCATAATGCAACCGGTGCAATGATTGCAGGATCTGGGAGTGAACCTTCGAAGTTTGCCGAAGCGAGAAGCTGGTTCACTTGGTTCAGTGTGAGTAAGTTTGACTTTCGTGTCAGGAGGAATGCTGCTGAGATATAGTCCTGAAGAGCTCCAATAATTGGACCACCGTACCGGGGGGACAGAATTTGCTCCTGTACTCTCATCAAGACTCGTGCCTCTGCACGTGACTCTTCAGACTGTGGTACATGGAGGTTCATCTCATCTCCATCAAAATCTGCGTTGTAAGGGGGACAGACAAACAGTGACAGTCTGAAAGTTCTGTAAGGCATCACACGAACTTCATGTGCCATGATTGACATTCTATGTAGTGATGGTTGTCGGTTGAATAGGACTATGTCGGTATTGTTCAGATGGCGCTCTACTATGAACCCAGGTTCAATTGTGTCTGCAATAACTGATCGTTCCTTTACGAACCGTAAATCAACACGGCGACCATCTGTGCGAATGAGATAGTTAGCCCCCGGATGTCTGTCAGGACCGCGTATAACAAGGTCTTTCATTTCCTCAATGTTCCATTCTGTCACTCTTTGTGGAATGGTGAGAATCTTAGCAATCTGCTCAGGTACTCCTACCTCATTCATGCTCAGATTAGGATCAGGAGATATCACAGTACGCGCGGAGAAATCAACACGTTTACCGGACAGGTTGGATCGGAAACGACCCTCCTTACCTTTGAGTCTCTGGGCAAGTGTTCTAAGTGCACGACCAGATCTATGTCTAGCTGGTGGAATACCACTGACGCCGTTATCAAAGTAAGTTGTGCAATGGTATTGTAGTAGCTCCCAGAGGTCTTCAACGATGAGTTGGGGTGCTCCTGCATCCAAGTTCTCACGTAGCCTCTGGTTAATTCGAATAATGTCTATGAGCTTATGGCTAAGGTCATCTTCGCTCCTCACCCCCGATTCAAGGGTGATTGAGGGACGAACAGTGACTGGTGGAACTGCTAGCACTGTAAGAATTGACCATTCTAAACGAGCAGCATCTGGATTGATTCCTAGAAGGCGGTAATCATCATCAGTGATGTTCTCTAGACGTGCTCTAATGTCAATAGGAGTGAGTCTGACCGATCCTGCTTCACCGACCTCGTAGATGGAAGTTGGTTTCTCTAGTTTCAGCTTGAGTTGTTCCTCTTCACAATGAGGACATGATTTGACTTTAGCTGCTCTCTTGAGTATCTCGGCAGAAAGATTGGCTGTTTTTTGACCGATTTCAGGATATCTTTTGAAGAGTCGCTGAAAGTGTTCAATCTCTTCATCTGTCAGAAGTACTCTGTTACACTCTCGACAGATGGCTCGAAGAACCTTGTGTATAACCTTCGCATAGCCTTCATGCATGATTGGGCGTGCAAGCTCGATATGACCAAAATGACCTGGACAGTTACCAACTCTGTTGCCGCAAGTCTTGCAGCGCTGACCAGGATCAATCACGCCAAGTTTTGGATCCATGATACCGCTATCAATTGGATATCCGTCTTCGTCATATGTGTCAGCTACGACTATTTGGGCAACCGACATCTTACGGACATCATCTGGAGAAAGCAATCCGAACTCTATCGCATCAATCTTCTTTGTAGTTAGTCCCGAAATCATCTAAATCATCTCCTTTAATCGTAGCCTAGTGGCCAAGCCGAGTGACATCATCTCTTGTATCAGTAGTTTGAACGCATAAGAAACGACCACACTACTAATCTTAGCATTGGCTCCGCAAATCGGACAGTAATACTGGTCTTTGTTACGGTCATATACACCTATCAGACCACATTCTTCACAGACGAGCATGTTGCTCTTGTCTGATTCATCCAGTAGTCGACCTTTAAGAAGAATAGCGGCACCGTGGCCAATCAGTACATCGCGCTCCATTTCGCCAAACCTAAGACCACCTTCTCGAGCACGACCTTCAGTAGGTTGACGAGTCAGAATCTGTACAGGTCCTCTGGCTCGAGCGTGAATCTTGTCGGCAACCATATGATGGAGCTTCTGATAGAAAATAACACCCATGAAGATGTCAACTTTAAGCTTCTCTCCTGTGATTCCAGAATACATGGTTTCACGGCCATTATGTTTTAGACCATGCTTCTTGAGCATTTCATAGAGTTCTTCCTCAGTGACACCACAAAATGGCGATGCATCCTGTTGTTTGCCTACCATACAAGAGGCTTTGCCGGCGACCATTTCGAGAATCTGGCCAATGGTCATTCTGCTTGGGATAGCATGTGGGTTAATTAGTAGGTCTGGAACAACTCCATCCTCTGTGAATGGGAGGTCCTGCTGAGGCACAATGTATCCGATTACACCTTTCTGTCCATGCCGGGATGCATACTTGTCGCCGAGCTCAGGAATCCTGAGGTCCCGGACTTTTACTTTTACTAGACGGTTGCCATCAATGGTTTCTGTCAGTATGACACTGTCAACAACACCAGCTTCTCCATGACGTACAGCTATGGAAGTTTCACGGCGGTTCGGAGAAGCAATCTCAAATTCTGAGTATTCTTCTAGAAATCGCGGTGGAGATGTTCTACCAATGAGTACGTCGCCACCCAATACTTCGACCTCGGTTTCAATTATACCATCCTCACCGAGGTTTCTATATGACTCTGAGGCTCTGTAACCCCTGACACTTCGATCGGGAATCTCAAATCTGTCCTCTTGACCTCCAGGATACTTTCGCTCTTCACTCTCGTAGACTCGAACAAATGTGCTTCGACCTAGACCTCTTTCGATGGAGGCTTTGTTCATGATGAGCGCATCTTCTATGTTGTAACCTTCGAAAGATAGGATAGCAACGACAAAGTTCTGTCCAGCAGGACGGTCCTCGTATCCAATTGAGTCCATTGCGCGGGTCTTCACAAGTGGTACCTGAGGATAATGGAAAAAGTGTGAACGTGTATCTACTCTGTACCTGAAGTTTGCGGCAGGTACTCCCACTGACTGTTTTGCCATTCCAGCCATGTACACATTACGTGGTGATTGATTTCGCTCAGGGAATGGGATAAGAGCTGCAGAGATGCCGAGTATCGTGGAAGGTACAATCTCCATGTGAGTTGTATTGGGACCTATCTCTTCAGGATACATCGCAATTAGTGTATTCTCTTCCTCCTCCGCATCTATGAATTCTACATTTCCATTACGTAGAAGATCCAAGAAACCCCACTCAGTTTCTATCACCATTCTAAGGTGTTCATCAGAAAGACTACTCTTTCCATTTTCTACAACGATTACTGGTCTTCTCACACGACCAGGATCACAGTTGACCTGAACTTCGTGGGTGTCTTCATAGTATGCTATGTTCGTCTGATGATCAATCTCGCCAGCTCGACGTTTTTGTCGAATTGTCTTTACCAATACTTGGGGAGCGGGATGGACACCTACAAGTCGACCGTTTAGGAAGACATCAGCCCATTTTGTACCTCGTTTTCCCCGGATCTTCTCAATGGGTTCGACTTCAGCCTTGATAAGAGCACGATCTACTGCATCCTCTTCTGTTCCAACTGAGATGTAAGCCATCATAGCGAGGTTCTTCACAAGACCACAGTTTGGTCCTTCAGGAGTTTCGTTGGGACATATCTTACCCCAGTGGGTTGAATGAAGGTCTCGTGCCTCGAAGTGAGGTTGTGAACGTGAGAGTGGTGAAACAACTCTTCTAAGGTGTGATAGTGAGGATATGTAATTGGTACGGTCAAGTAGCTGTGATACTCCAGCCTTTCCTCCAACCCAGTTACCTGTAGCGAGTGCGTGTTTCAATCTCTGTGTGATTACATCAGCTCTTACTGCAGTCCTGATATTTGGCTTGCGACCGCGAACAGCTGTACGTTCTAATTGGTACTTAATATCACGAGTCAGAGAGTAAAGAGCCACTCTGAAGAGTGACATCAGAAGATCTCCAGAGAGTTTCAATCTCTTGTTAGCATAATGGTCCTTGTCATCAGGAGAACGCTTACTGAGTACCAACTCCAGAAGACGCTCGACCATCTGACCAAGATAGTAGGCTTTCTGCAGACGACTGTCATCTTCAGTGCCAATATGTGGAAGAAGATAACGATCAAGTACCTTTTCTGCACGGGCAAGCCGGTATTCCTTGGTCTGACCTACAGCAACTCGTTTTCCAATGAAGTCTAATGCATTATTTCGTGTGGACTCGTTCTCTTCGCCAGTGGGGGCATTGATTGGAGCTGACTGCTCGATAGTGACAATAAGCTCGTTTCGTATCTCATCATCGTCTGAGATGACGTCGACGATATCTCTGTCTGACTCAAGACCCAGTGCTTTTAGAAGAATGGCTAAGGGTATCTTGCCGGGCACTGATGGGAATGATACTCTTAGTTCACCAGTTCGCTTTCTCTCAATTGTCACTGGTGCTCTGAAACCACGTGATGTTGAGAAGACTTTGGCAATGTGTGTGTAACTAGAGCTCTTACTTGCTTCTTCAATCAGAATTCTATTCGGCGCCAAATCCTCTTGTGTTACTAGAACACGTTCAGAACCATTGATTATGAAGTAACCACCAGGGTCCTTGGGATCCTCGCCGTGCATTATGAGATCATCATCTGATAGACCGTTTAGATGACATTTCTCACTTCGGAGCATGATAGGTAGGTTGCCAATATATATCCTCATGGTTTCAAGCCGAGTTGACACAGAGCCTTCCTTTCGGACAGGTGTCATGTCAAGGTGTATCTTGCTTGCATAGGTGAGGTTTCTAATCCTGGCCTCATTGGGGTAGAGCTTGTGCTCACTACCATCCGCTTCACGGATAGAAGGTTCGTCGACATGGATATCGCCCAGTTCTACTACGTACCCTTCAATCTTTGGCGTAAGCTTACCAACACTATCTACTACATGTTGGAGCTCTTCTCTTATGAACCGATTAAACGAGTCGAGATGCTGACCTACTAGTCCATACTGATCAAAGAAGGCTTCTATAACTGGCCAGTACTTGTCTCGTTCTTGTGTGCCCGTTGTCATGTAATCACATCTTAAGTGTGAAGGACGGGGGAACTACTGCGAACATACACGCTTCCCAACGCATGGAACTCAGAAATCCGAGCTCACACATAGCTGCAATAGCCGCCCCGTTTGTTTTCTGCTCTGACAGTCCTACTCCGAGCCGCAAACAATGGCGGGCTCGGCGGGATTTGAACCCGCGGCCAGTCCCCGAAGCAAGAGATAACTCTCTTGTTCCTCAGGTTAAAAGCCTGCTGCGCTACCTGTCTGCGCCACGAGCCCTATTTGCCTGCCCCAAAGTCTATGGCATCATCGTGCATTACAACAAGTCCCGTAGGTGCAATAAACGACCATGCATGAATGGGAAGCAGTTCTGCCTGAGCAAAGGACGGGGAATTCTGTAGCCATAAAAGGGTTGCGATAAAACACATAAATGGCATCACAGCTAAGGACGGCTTAGCTGTGTGAGCCACTCTTCTATAGGCTTCGGAAGCTAATAAACTTACTCTGTCAACCATCCACATTGTTTTATCAGCAAGAAAAATGCATGACGATGTTTGAAAATGAAGAATCGCACTTTGCGGTCGCGGTTTACTCAGAGAGTAGTTTCATCGGGTTTGTTTTAAAAGCTGCTACTCTTGAAGCATCTATTTGCATTGATAGAATCATAATATGTAAGAGCAATATTGTCGTATTCTCAATTGTACAAAATTGGGGGTATGGGAATATTGAATGACGGTACAAGGGCTGTGTTTGCAACCTTTCTTTTAGTGGTGTTTGGTCTCCTTATTTTGGTAATTTCAAGACTTCATTTTTATTATGAATGGTATCTTGTTCCACTACCAGGTGGAGGTTATGGAGATGGAACTAGATCTATTGCAAGTCCTTCATTCTATTGGATTTCATCTCTCGGATGCATGATTCTAGGAATTGGTAGCGCTTTGACTGTCTTCTATTCACACGCCGCAAAACCTCACAATTTACCAATTCGTCAATCTTTAGAGAATATTGTCTTGCTCACAGCTTTTCTGTTACCCAGTATGTATTCCCATCAACCGAATTTGACGATATTCTATTCAAACACTTGGGTTTATGGCTTTATTAGCGGCTTCAGTCAAATAGCTTTTTTCGTCCCAAATGTTGCTTTTTCGAATCTCGCAATACCTAATGAAATGATGATTGAGCTGGCGAACCTAATTGGTGGTGGAACACTCCTCATATCATATCTTGCTTTCCGAGGAGGATTGGTTGGTTCTCGTGATGTCCAATTTGCGCTCATTCTCAATCTGGGTATTGCAGGATTTTCTATTTCTTATTCGTTTATAGGGGTCATTGTTTTGGGGCTTCAGAGCGCAGCAGTGTTCATTCCAATTCCGGTGATGATTATTACTACTCTATTTCTTCTAAAACATAGACAAAACGAAAAGAGAGTGATTGAGAAGGTAATCTAACAATAAAGTATTCATGGAGAACCTTGTCTTCTCCGACAACTTTAAGAAGAAAATCGAGAGCCGACCGCACTGGATGCCCCTGTAGTGTAGTCCGGTCTAGCATTCAAGACTGTCAATCCAATCGGATTGACCGATGGAACGGACCTCTTGAATCTCTCTCATTCGTGGGAGAGATAGAGACAGACCCGGGTTCAAGTCCCGGCGGGGGCGCCACTCTTTCTTCAATGAATTTCCTCCTACATCGTGACTCAGATAAGGGGAGAATGTCTAATGCACCGAGTATGATGTCCTGTATTGAGATGCTGTTCGATCATAATCTTGCGTGTAGAGAACCACTTCTTCAGACTCTAGAACAGGTGAATGCTGAAGAGTTTGTGAAAGATTTGGGAGTTGGAAAAGGTTCGATTCGAAATATCCTCGTTCACATAATGAACACGGAGAGAAGCTGGATATCATTTCTGGATAGTCGTGATTCTAGGAAAATAGAAACAGAAAGCTTTGACAGTGTCCAATCAATAAGAGAGGTCTGGTCCAAGATTCATGAAGAAACGAGAGAATTCATAGATAGACTCAAGGAAGACCAACTGCAACATGTGAAGAGTGTCAAATGGGGTGACCAAACGATTAGCTTTACAGTGGGAAAAGCATTGATCCATGTGGCAAGCCACGAAACACATCATCGGGGTGTAATGACAGGTTTGATTAGACAACAGGGAATAGAACCTCCAGGTTTTGATATGATTTGAAAGAGGTTGAACATCTAGTGACACGATTTCTAGAAATTTGTTATGATGCAATAAAGAAACAGGAACAAGCAATCCCAAGAACAATTGATGCTGTCGATGAAACAGCAGCGTCAGTCATTGAAGAGAAGAAACAGATTGTCTTGGTTGGTTGTGGCGACTCGTATGCTGCAGCAGATTATGGAAGGTGGGCATTTCTAAGGATAGGACTCAACGCCATTGTTGTGTCACCTGACGAGATTGGTCATCTCCGTATTGGCAAAGACACAGCTGTGATTGGGATAACTGCATCAGGAAGAAGTCTAGCAACTATAGATTCACTCCGGAAGGCTAAGTCACTAGGAGCGACGATTGTTGTACTGACTGATAATAAGGATGGGACTGCTTCGCAAGAAGCTGATCATGTATGGGTTACTAAGTCAGGTGTTAGGACCTTCAATACAAGTCCATCAACACCCACCACAGCAGCAATGGCGTACCTCCTTGCTGTTTCATCAAGATTAGATGATGAGTCTGAAGGAAGACTTGAACAGGATATTAAGCAATTGAAGAGCATTGTAAAGGAACTGATAACTTGGGCTGAAAAAGAAGGAAAAGCAATCGCTCAACTCACTAGTCCCAATGTTCCTATCTATCTCATATCAGAGGGGCCAAACCATGTTGCGGCACAAATTGGGATGATGAAGTTCAATGAATATTCGGTTTTGAAAGGAATCGCAGCAATAAGAGAGGAATTTCGGCATCATTATAATATCTCAATCAATGATCACGAAAGCGCAGTGTTAGTTACAAGAAGTCCTGTTAATTCATCCGATGATGTCTACATGAGTGTACTTACTGATTCGCTCAAGATGAGAGCATATCACCTTCACATTGACGAGCGACTAAGTCTAGGACTTCCATTGGCACAGACTATTCCTAACATGATAGCGCTCCAAATGGCTGCGTATCATTCTGTTCTTAGATACAATCCAGATAAGGAGTCTTTCAAGCTACCTAATGCGGAGGCATTCAAAATCTACTAAATCTCTTATTTTGCACTAGGGCGAAGTGTAACTGGTCAATTGCTTTGCCATATTCCCAATTATCCAAGTTTGGGTAAGTTTTTGGCATCTCCTAAATTTGATTTTAAAAAGTTATTAATGCCCTTGCCGAATGGGCAGCTCTTGTCTAGAGCCAAAGTGTCTAAATTTATAAATTTGAGTTATTTTGAGAGATAGAAGATGAAATCAGAGATCAATGAGAAGATATACTCTAAAGTGTTCAGTGAGTCGAATGAAAGGTACCATATAGAACAAAAGGAGAAATTGGAGAGGATTGTAGATCTCTTTGAACCTTGTGACAGAGTCTTGGATGTAGGATGCGGCGACGGTTGGTTCGGAAAGAGAATAATAGAAGATTTCGGAGCAGATGTCCACGGTGTAGATATTTCAAAGGATGCCCTGAAAAAAGCTGAGTTGTCTGGATTAAAGGTGAAAAGACAGGATCTAGACGGAAATAAGTTGTCCTATCCCAATAATTACTTTGATGCTGTGTTGTGTGGGGACATTATCGAGCACTTGATAAACACAGAATTTTTCCTAAAGGAATTGAGGAGAGTTCTCAAAAAGAACGGGTTTTTGATTTTGAGTGTACCGAATATCGCTACATACTACAACAGGTTGTTGCTCCTAGCTGGTAAGTTTCCAATAGGGATAGAGTCTGCCTCTGAACTCGTCTTCCCACCAATTAAAGCAAAGGGGTTATACAATACCGGCCATGTGAGGGCCTATACTAAGGAAACCATAACTAAGTTAATTGTATACCATGGTTTTAGGATCGAAGATGTGAAAGGGAGTCCAATGGTAGCTCACAATGATCATATACTTGACAAATACAAAAAATATGTTGGGATCTCCAACTCACTGGAAAAGTTCTTCGCCAGGTTCCCAACTCTGGCATCTGTTATACTTGTCAAAGCAAGAAAAGTGTGATGCCCTTGCCGGGATTTGAGCCCGGGTCACAGCCTTACTGCCCACTGTTTCTACGGAGTTTTTGTTGTCACTTTGTGATTCTTCTAAAATCACGATGCAGACCTGAGTGAAGCAGGAACCGAACATCAGTCTTCAGTCTTGATGTCCAAGATTGTCTAAGTTTCGGGGAACGGCGAAAGGTAACTAAGGGGGTAGCTGGAAGCTCAACTTGTGACAGATGTGCTGGAACTCATAGCTGACAGCAAAACGCCAGACAAACGAAAAGAAGTTGTGGAGTACATTAATGCTCATCCAGACGAGTTTGGTGTTGTACTTGATTCCGTTTTCACAAGTAATTCAGATGAAACAATGCAATCCAAACATCACATAATTAGCTTGATAGATCTTCTAAGTGCGAAGCTTGCAATACAGATAATCGAACGAGTGATTGTAGATTCTGATTCACGTATCAAGGTGAAAGGACTACAAGTCGCCTATAGAACAAGGATTGATTCTCTTAACCCACAGCTTGTTGATATTCTTACAGATAAAGCGGAGGAGTTTGAAGTAAGAAAATGGGTGGTTCACATACTTGGAAGCACAGATTCTTCATGCTATGGCCGGATTCTAAGAAAAACAGCACGGGATATCCACGAAGACATAAATCTCAGAAAAGAGGCTGTCTTTGCTTTAACGAAAGTGGCTGATGATGAAACACTGGGAACCTTTTGTGCTCTTCTGGGGGATTCTAGTGTGGAGATGAGGGAGTCTGGTGCTTGGGCTTTAAGCAAAATGAGCGCTCCTGAATCAATTAATTGCTTACTTGCTGCGCTTGAGGATGAGTGTGAAGAAGTGAGAGACTGGGCAATACGTGGACTCAGAGATATGGATGACGCGAAGGCCTTGCAAGGGTTAGCTGATACGATGGCAAGAGTGCCTTCAAATGAACAGGTTCGAATGATACGACTAGTGGTAGAAAGAAGATCAGAGATTATTCTCAGAGCGATAACAGAGCTACTTAGTTCAGAAGATGTTGAAGTGCTCCGTGTGGCAGCCTGGGCTATTGGAGTTTCACCATATCCACCAGCAGTCGTTGCATTGAGAAATCTCTTGGAACATAATGATGAACAAGTTCGCTATTATTCCAAGGTTGCACTTGTTAGAAGTGGAGGAGTAGATTCTTCAGATTTAAATTTTTGAGGACAGACAGATTACATCATCCCTTGATAGAGACCCCCATCAACGAGTAGAAGTGCTCCATGGATGTAACTGGAAATCGGACTGAGAAGGAACGCACACACTGGTCCAAACTCTTCTGGTCTTCCCATTCGACCCAAGGGAATTCTAGCATTGATACTCTCTTCTGTAGACTCTGAAGCTGACATTAGCTCCTCAACTCGTTCTGTATGGATGTAACCCGGACAGACTGCATTCACACGAATATATTCAGGAGCCAGCTCACTAGCAAGTGTACGCATCATACCAATCACTGCTGGCCGGATTGCATTTGACAGTAACAGATTGGTGATTGGTTGTTTTACTGAGATTGAGGTGCTGTATAATATTGATGGGGAATCAGACATCTTCAGAAAGGGAATTGTTTCTCTGGTCAGCCATACTGCACTCATCAATGTGAGATCAATGGCTTTCTTCCAATCTTCGTCTGAAAGGCTTGAAAATGTACCAGGAGGTGGTCCTCCAGCATTAACAAACACACCATCTAATCGCAATATTTGTGAACCAATGTTCTTCATTAATCGTTTGACATCATCCTGCTTGGATAAATCAGCGACGAAATATTGAGCAAGTTCCCCAAGTTCTGAAGAGGCTTCTTTCAGTGATTCCTCATTGCGACCACAAATAATCACTTCAGCTCCTTCATTTGCAAGAAATTTGGCAACACTGAATCCAAGTCCTCGTGAAGCTGCTGTCACGAGATAAGTCCGGTCAATTAGATCGAGATCCATGGTTTAATCTATGCTTTCGTTCCTGATAAGATACATGGCTGTGTTCCAATTTTACATGGATGCAGGAAGTGTAGTTTTTTCATGCCTAGCTCCAAGTGTGATTTCGAGATGCAAGAATGCTGAGCTAAGACGTTGAAATTCGCTTGGCATTTTGAATTCTCCAACCTTTACAGATGCTAGGGCATTCTCAATCTTCCTTATTGAGAGGTTTCTGTTGTCTTTGGAATTGAAGGCGATAAGCACTCGAGTGTCATCGGGATCTGGCATCTTATAGACTGATTGACACTTGATGCCTTTGTTTTCAAGAGCGTGCTTAATCTTGGCTTCTATTGCTTTCATTACTCGAATACACCAAGAATTCGTATGGGCCAGGGTAGTTAAGCACCTGTATTAACTACGTATTACTCAATAGTAGCGCCAAAGGATTCTCGGGATTTCCGAGGGAATATCTTATCATCGGAGTTCTTGCTTTCAACCTTCGTTTGATAAGTGACTACTGGAAAGGTTGCGTGAGTGTGGGAAAGATGGACAAGAAAGGGTTTCACAGATACCTAACGGAAAGGGAGCAACCTATTCCCGAGGGTGAAGTTATTGAAAACATGATGATGGTGGAGAGATTTGAGGAGTTCATAAAGCAGTTTGGAAAGACACTTGAAACTGTAACAGAAACAGAATTCAGTAAATTCTCAGAAATCTTGATTGAAGAAGGTTCTAACACCTATCTCAACTATGCTGCATTGTCCCGTTATGCTTACTTCATCAAAAATATGAACCTATACTTACCAGTGCTTAGTATATTTGATGGCGGCGAAGTGATGAACGTCCTCCATGAAAGATTAGGTGAGCATGTTGGTGAGAAGAAACGTGATGAAATTCTCCCAAAGGCAAACCTACCTTCTTTAGGCATGCCAGATATGGAGAAAATGAAGGTCACCCGAGAAGTAGTAGAGAAGATGGAAAAAGTCCTAGATCCCTCGGACTGTAAAAAAATATTGGCTGATGTTGCTCACGGATTGCCTCGTGACTTCAGAAAGGGAGAACGTGAAAAGTTCCTGAAAGCTGGTAGTATTGATGAATATCTGAAACAGAAACGGGAGAATGCAATCGCAGAGTTAGAGAAGCACAGGGATGAGGGTTCCTTATTCTACAATCAATACATCACTGATGCTGTGGTTGAGTTTGTAAAGAGTCGTCCTGATGTATTGAGTGGTGAAAGAAGGGGAAACACCATCTATCATACAAAGATTCCATACATGGTGCAGGAGTATCTTGAAGCAACTGATGAGAGAAAGAAGCGATACTATGCATGTCACTGTGCGTGGGCTCGTGAATCAATCCTGAATGATGATGTTGATGTTTCATCTAGCTTCTGTCATTGTAGTGGAGGCTTTACCAAAATGCCTTGGGAAGCAGCACTTGATCAGTCACTAGAGTATGAGATGGTAAAATCTGTGCTCAGAGGTGATGATGAGTGCAGTTTCGTCATTCATCTTCCAGAAGATGTGAATTGAAACTAGGAAGTATTGTAAACTAAATCCATCTCTTTTTTCTGAAATAGAGCGTCAAAGCAATTCCTAGGAAAAGCATTATGAGCAGCAAAAGGGGGTAGCTCCAAGGTATGTCTAGTTCAGGCATGTCTTTGAAGTTCATGCCATATATACTGGCAAGCAGAGTAAGAGGTATGAATATTGTAGATATCACAGTCAGTACTTTCATGACTTCATTCATTCTATTACTCACCTTTGAGAGATAAATATCCATTATTCCTGTAAGGATTTCACGGTATGTTTCTAGAAGGTCATTTATCTGAATAGCATGATCGTTAAGGTCTCTGAGGTAGATTTGAGTTGAGGACTCAATCAAAAAAGAACTCTCTCGAAGGAGTTTTCCGGTTATGTCCCTGATTGGCCATATGTTTCGTCTCAATGTGATAATATTCCGTTTCAGATTGTGGATTTCTTGAAGAGTTTCATTTGTGGGATTTTCTGCGACTTCATCCTCAAGTGCCTCAATTCTCTCACTCAGTTCATCGAGTATTACAAAATAGTTGTCAGTAATCATATCAAAAAGTGAATAGGTAAGGTAATCTGAACCTCCCTTTCTGATTCGTCCGAGGTTGTTTGAAATCCTGTTCTTGACCTGTTCAAATAATGGTTTATCAGACTCTTGGAATGAAATGAGGTAGTGATTTCCAAGTATGAAACTCAACTGCTCTGAATCCAATGAACTGTCTTCGGTACTATATTCATATGATCGGAGGATAACATAGATTGATTCCAAAAGCAGCTCTATTTTTGGTCTTTGTTGTGTATTGACAATGTCTTCAAGAATAAGTGGATGTATATTGAAATTGGTGCCTATCTTTTGGATTAAAGCGATATCATTGACACCTTGAACATGAATCCATCTTACAATATCTGTCCTTTCGGATGGAGTGCAATCTTCCCAAGAAACAGTTTTTTGTTCATTGAACTCGTGTTGATTGAAATCAATAATCGTAACTATTGGTTCATGAACATATTTGCGTCCAGTGTGGATTAATGTCCCGGGTAATTGGCCAGCTTTTGCTTTGTGGACTCTCATTTTTTAACCCTTTTTTAGCAATACTCACAGGCTTATTGATATTCGTATATTGATAGACCCTAGTATTTAATTCAAGCTTAGTCACAATGTCTGAATGATGAAGCGAGTGCTGATTCTTGGACCAAGTGGCTCAGGAAAGTCAACCCTAGGTCAAAGGCTTGGTAGAATTCTTGGCATTCCTATTATTCACTTGGACCAAAATTATTGGAAACCAAACTGGATTGAAACACCTGAAGAAGAATGGCGAGAGAAAGTCAATGATCTAATCAGTTCGGAATCGTGGGTTATGGATGGGAATTATACATCGACACTCAAGCTTCGTGCTTCCAAGGCTGACACTATCATCTTCATTGATATTCCTCGAAGACTGTCATATCTTCGTGTATTCACTAGGTTTCTCAGATTTCGAGGTGAAACAAGACCAGACCTTACTGAAGATTGCCCAGAGAAGATTGATTGGGATTTTATTAGATGGATCTGGGATTATCCCAGCACAAGAAAACCGGTGATTCTTAGATTCTTGGAGAAGCAGAAATCAATAAAGAATGTGTTTGTTCTTCAAGGGCAGAGGGAGGTTGAGGAATTTCTGAACTCTATTAGAAGAAATGGAGATAGTCGGGTTAGCTAGATTTGATTCAGCAACATAATTCATTTAATAATTGTAAATGTGCTCTCTTTTATAAGGAGCGATTTACATAGAGTGAATGATTGAGAGATTAAGTAGAGAGTATCTTCGGTTATTCCTTGTAATGATTGATTGAGTTGCTGTTGTGCTCAGTAATACAACACAATACTGGGTTGTTCCGTAATAAACCGAGATGTCCCACTCAGCCACTTAACCCAATTCAAAACTGGTGAAATAGTAGAAGAATTACCAAACAATGGAAGTCTGGTCGGAGAAAACAGGAATGAAACAGAGAGGGTGAGAGAGACATGACGGATATAGTTAGAGAGAAGAAGGTAAACAAACGAAGCGTATGTATGAATTGTGGGGAGGCTACGTTCACGGAGGACTATGTCCGTGGCGAGAATATCTGTACTTCATGTGGACTTGTTGTGTCAGAACATATAGCTGATACAGGACCGGAATGGAGAGCATTCACTGCAGAAGAGAGGAATGCAAGAGCTAGAACTGGAGCACCAATGACTCTTACTATAGCTGACAGGGGTTTATCAACAACAATTGATTGGCGAAACAAGGATGCAAGTGGTAGGGCAATTACAGGTAACACACGCGCGGCCATCTACAGAATGCGAAAATGGCATATCAGAAGTAGGCTTCATAGTTCTCAACTCAGAAATCTTGGTATTGCAATGAGTGAGATGGAGAGACTATCCTCCCAGCTTGGAATTCCACACGATGTTAGAGAAACTGCA
Source organism: uncultured archaeon (assembly GCA_964590575.1). Lineage (GTDB taxonomy): Archaea > Asgardarchaeota > Thorarchaeia > Thorarchaeales > Thorarchaeaceae > SMTZ1-45. The sequence goes on along the minus strand of CAZPWM010000006.1, from coordinate 30,859 downwards.
GCGCTGATGTATAGAAAATCTCTAGCAAAGAAACTTGTGAGAGGTAGAAGTGTTGAATCAATAGTTGCCGCATCAGTTTACCTTGCCTGCCGTATTCACAGGATTCCAAGAAGGCTCGACGAAGTTGTAGCTGAAACCAACCTAGATAGGAAACAGGTTGGTCATTCAGTTCGTTTAGTTCTTTCTCAAGTCAATATTAATGTACCACTAGCTTCTGCAAAGGACTTGATACCAAGATTGTCCTCAGATCTTCTTCTTGAGGGAAAGACTATCAAGAAAGCTACTGAAATAATCAAGAACGCTGAAGAAAAATTCGTAACAATAGGAAAAGACCCTGGTGGAATCGTAGGAGCTGCACTCTACATAGCTGGGATAATTGAGGAAGACAGGCGTACTCAGAGAGAAATAGCCAATGTTACACGAGTCACAGAAGTGACAATTCGTAATCGTTACAAAGAACTTGTTCGTGTTCTTGGAATCTCAATCAGTGCCAATTCGTAGCTAGATTCTTCTTTATTCTAATAGAGCTTGGATTTGTAATTTGGAAATCCTGAAATTATTAGAAAAGAATTGGTCGGAGCGGCCGGATTTGAACCGGCAACCGGTGGTTCTCCAGGAAAGTAGTCTGAGGTCATCTCAAAACATGTTCAGATGTTATTTTCTGACCAAGTTGTCCTAGCCTTGTGATTTCATCAATTGGATTACCAGTATTGGGATCTATAGCTAAGCATGCGCCATCAATCATTTTGGTCCTGAGCAATCCCTTGGCAATAGGATTGTTTCTCAGATGTGGTGCATCCAAAACTCCCTTTTTTACTGCGCGTACATATGTAACAGGTTCAATGAGTGGGTCTATTGAAGATTCATCACCCAGTGAACGAATAGTCGCTATGAGTAGTTGGGCTTCTTTGACAAGATCATTCTTACGCATCAACACTTCCTTATCGTCTAGCGGGTTTGGCGTTCCGAGAAGACAATCGTGAATGACTTGTCGTGTGATTTTGCAACTCTCAATAACATCGTCTGCAGTTGCAGCATGATCAGCCTCACAGAAACTCACAACATGCACAATATGTGGTTTCAACATCATACCGGTGTATATTGATGATGCAAGTTGACCCTTGCCTAAATCTAAGTCAGGAGGATAAGAAAAAAGGCCGGATCGTACTTGTCTTAGAGAAATAAAATAATGATCATGAAGCGACTCGATAAGTTCATTTTTTGCTAGCATCTTGGCAAGATCCATTTTTGGGGAAGTTCCCAGAGGTGTGTTTAACATGTATTGTGCAATGTAATGTCTAACACCAGCTTTCTTTGCGTTGTATGCGGAAAGATATGCCATGGTAACTGCAATTGTATCATGAGCACTTCTCAGGCTCCAGTGATGTGATTCATTGATTTCTACAGGGATGTCATTCTTTGCGTGCCATCGGTGATTCTCTTGATTCTCAGTGATTGCCTTCTCAAGAGGTCTCGTACTTCTTCCATCCAGCTCGCTGTACCATAGTAGAGGAGTTGCACACCAAGCATTGTTTATGGTATCCTTTAGTAACTGTGCCCAAGATATCAAATCACGAGTACCACTATAACATCTCAAGAGCGGATAGTTACCTCTTCGTGAAGCCTCAAAGATACGCTGCAAATCTTTGGGCGTTCTAATCGGAACACCTCCGTCACCTTCTAGACTTTCATTCATCTCAGGTGGATGAAAGATTGATTCTTGGGCGTTCTGATCAGGTCCAATAGAAATAACATCTAAGACTGAAGCCTCTGCAATTCTTTTGACACCATCTACGGTTTCTTCAATTGTAGACAAACCAAAGTGATGTCTGATGATTGGTATTGGGCTTTTAATGGTCATTCTTGTCATCAAATCTTGTGGATTCCTCTCTTCTGGCGGCATATGTGTGCGACCACGAAGAAAACTAATCGAGTCCTCATCAGTCGAGAAACCAGTGAATATCTCTTCAAAAAGTTCAGTTTGTTCTGCAATCGGTTTAACTGGTGCCGTGCAACCAAGCACCCATCGTTTCCTCTCTAGACCACATTCTGTCGCAGCGTTCTTTAAGTCCCTAAGAAGATTGACTGCGCTGGTCGCTGTGAGTCTGTAACTCACACCAATAACATCAGGGTTGTGTTCTTTCACCTTCATTATCAATTCATCAATGGAAACCGCTGTTCCCAAGAAGATTGTTTCATGTCCTTCTTCCTCTGCGAGCGTGAGAAATCTAAGAACACCAGCCACATGGACGCAATTTCCTATGGCGGCTCCCAAGATTCTCAAATTTCATCCACCTTCAATCCAAACGCATCAGATATCTCGTGAAGCTCTGTATATTTCTCTGGCATGGCTCCATTTCTGACAAATTCCCCTACTTCACTTGGGTTCAATCCCTCAAGACCCAGACTTCTAAGATTCCTTCCACTACTCCAGAAATCATGATTATAGAGCTGACAGGCCATATTGACAACAGTATCTATAGCAGGAGTTTCAACTCCAGCAAGTCGTCCAAGATAGGAGATGGGTACGAGACCGGTGGGTACATCTTCCAATACGTAACGATGATCCAATGATGAGGGGCTGCCTACATCATCATAGGCGTCAATACTTCGAATACACTCACGCAGCGTAGTTCCTTCAGCATCATAGGTGCTCCTCAACCATTCCAGAAGAGATAGAGATTGAGAAACAAACTCATGAGATACACTGATTCTCTCGGCATCCATTCGTTCTATTAGTCGTCCTACTGATTCGGAAATAGCATCATAATAGTGGTTGTATCCACCTTCTTTTGACTCCAATAAACCTGCGCAGAGAATCGTGGGTGTTGGATGTAACATCGCGCCGACGTTATCAAGGCTGGTTTCCATGACATCATTAGCCATATTGAATGTAATTGGAAGTCGTCTAATACTCCTCATAAACCGACGATTATGGGATGCTGGAAAAGCACTTACCTTTGTACTGTTCTTAACCTTGGAAATCAACACAGAGTCTGTTCCAGTAATCCTTGATACGAAGCTGAATGTTTGAGCCTCTCCCAACAAAATTTCATCAGTATAGGATAGTGATCTCAAGATTCTGGCAAACTCGAGTGCACCACCAGTCCTACCCGGCATTAGAAGTATTGTCTGCTCAGATTTTAGGTGGGGAACCATGGACTCTGCTAAAAAAGTATGTGCCTGTGCGGGTACAATAATAATGAGTATGTCACGATCTTCAATGGCCTTAGCTATGTCATCTGTGACCAGTGGGAGATACGCAAATGCCTCAAAAAGACCCTGAACCTTGATTCCTCCTCTTTTCGATATTCTCTCGACATTGGCGATTGTGCGATTATAGAGAGAAACATCAAATCCATGCATAGAGAGATAGCTAGCAAGTCCTCTACCTGCGTGTCCCGCACCTAGTACTGCAACCCTGACAGAGTCTACAGTGTAGTTCTCTAATGCACTCCATGACATGAGTATCACAGCTCTATAGGCAACTCGCAAACTTGGTCATCATCTGTGGTCCTGGTGAACAAATACACCCTAAGCAAGACCAGCATTATCTTGAACGACCAAGAGGTGTAGCTCATCGTTGTTATTCTATCGAGTAGTATTTCTCACTCTATCATTGGCGAATGCTTTTATTAGATTTCCGGAAATCGACGTTTGCCGAAATAAAATTCAGATTTTTGTTGCAAACCAACCCTCTATGAGCTTTGAAGAAAGAATGGTCGGGACGGCCGGATTTGAACCGGCAACCGATGGATCTACAGTATTACTTTCGATGATCTCTCATTAAACTAAATTGTTCGTTTAATAGGATATATACATTACAGAAACCTTAACTTGTAGTACTACATACTAATACATGAGCAGTTCGCCCTTAGGCGAACATTGGTGGGGATCTGTACCCTTTGGTACAGTCACCCACTCCATTTTATCATTCAATTACTTATGGGAAATGCTTTATTCCACATCCAAGAATTTGTCCTTTGGGACCTTTATCAAATCGAGGAATAAGAGTTTGATATCCTTTCTCTATTGTGTGATCGATGATATTCCACTTATTATGCTGTTTTGTGGTGTTATTCGTTCGTCGGAATACTGTATATGCAACAATATCGACTAGTTGTGACATGTTTCTATATTGAGAGTCAACAAAAAGAGGGTCTTCAATAAGGTAATCGTTCTTTTCATAATGAGTTCCAAAATGAAAGAAATCATGGTACTTTCTTCTAATGGTGTTGTCATACTTTGTATTGACTGAATCTATCATTAGAAGTCCATAGTGCGGTGTGTCGTTTGCTTTAATTCGGGTCTCATTTTCTTTCTCAAGATATTTACAGATTCGTTCAAACAGAAAACGATGTGACCATAACTCAATTTCATCTTGGGTTTTCAGCTTGTATAGATTCTTTTTATGAATCACTGAAGCTAGAAGCGTACAGTTTATTCCAACAATCAAGTCATAAGCTTCTTCCAATAATTTGAGTGAGCTTGTTTTACCGAGCGCTTTGTATTTTCCTTTCTGGTTCACGAGTTCATATGCATGAAGCTCTACATCCGAAGGTGGTAAATTTGGAAACCACTTCGTTTTCAATCTATTAACTGCATTATCAATTGATTGCCATTCATAATCAAGAATTACAAAGGCTGCTTGTACATATATTGGCGTCCGATCTCTTTTACTTGCTTTGCCGGACTCGTCAATATAAGCTAGATACAAATGATTTCCCCTCAATACGACTAGATGATATTAGAAAAGAGAGTATTTCAGTATTAGCATTCTAGTGATTATAATTCAAGGAATATATAACTACTAGATGAAAATCAAGTTGTTATCATTCAGCAATCCTTTTGACGAGATATTGAAGACACCGAGTTTTCTCAGAGAATTATCAATAAAATTGGTGGTGGTCGGAGCGGCCGGATTTGAACCGGCAACCGATGGATAGCTGCGAACAAGCTGTCGCGACGGCCGCTCTCTACAGTCCATTGCTTATGACCTGATGCACAAGATGTACAGCAGACTGCCAGGTTGAGCTACGCTCCGATGCGGCTCTTGTCCTATTTCGTTTTGTTAAAAGGATTACTCTATTATCACTGTATATTTCAGAATTCGGGACGTAGCTCTTGACCTATCTCTTACTATTGTTGAGTGAACATCAACTGTGAGCGACTTCTGTGTTCTACCCCTACCCAACCTGATGTCGCCATCTGTCCATGGTGTCACCCAGAGCCTAGTTGGATTATTGTCTGATATCATCGGGATGCAACCCCTTCTACAGACCTGGCTTCTTTATCCTGTTTCATAACTGACACATCACTGTCAGCTACAGAAATGGTTTCCACAGTTTTTTCCACAGCGCGGTCGTTTTCACCCTTCTTAGATTCATCACTGAAGCTGAGATGTTAGAAATCCATAGGAAAGGAAACGAAGAGTATTTTGACTTTAGTGCTCCAACCGCCAGAGTTTTCATCGCAGAACATGATGATGGAAAACGTTGTGGTTATTTGTGGATGGGAATGAGGAAGAGCCAAGATTTTTGGGATATACAGACTCCATTATGGATCTATGATATTGTTGTAGCTCCCGAATCCCGAGGCAATGGATTAGGAAGACAATTGATGAAGAAAGCAGAGGAGTTTGCATTTGAACTAAATCATAATATTGGACTTTTTGTTCATTCAGACAATGAGGGTGCGATAGCACTTTACGAAAAGACCGGCTATAGAATGAAAATAGTACCTATCTCAAAAAGAGTGGATCAAGACTATTCGATTCCACCAATCAATTCCAAGTTTCTGATCAGGGAAGAAGTAAAAGTAGATAGAAACTCGGTCCGAATGGTTGGACTTCAAAGATTCAGGAGAAGAGTGTTATTTTCACAAGATGTAGAGAATGAAATAATCGAGAAGCGGTATGAAGATTATCTCAGTAAATACAATAATGATTCGAAAATGCATCTACGTCTTATTGCATTTACTGACAATGAGGAGTTAGTAGGTTCAGCATGGGTCGGAGTTTCAGGCTTTAGTGAAAAAGTCGTGATGATTTATGAGCTCTCCATTGTTACTCAGAATGGAACTGATGATTTGGGAGAAGCATTGGTCTACTCAATAGAAAAATGGACTAAGAATTCAGGCTATTCTACAGTGTATATTCTTCTTCATTCAGAGGATGATATGAGCCTAGAAGCTTTCAGAACTATGAACTATACAATTCCAGGATTTTTCATGGAGAGAAGGATAATTCAGTGAAACTTAGTAATGTTGAAAGGGGTGTATTGTATCACATAAAGTTGGAGGCAAAGTCCAGCTGAAAAGAGCTATAGAATCGACCTTTCCGATTGCTCAAGTTAACAAGATAGCTGAGAAGGAGTCGACTGGTTTTGGAAGACGGCACTACAGACCAGTCTATGTTATGCATAAGTGGTGGGCACGACGACTTGGTTCGGTGTTCAGAACAATTCTTCTCTATTCTCTTGCTGATGATAATCTTGAAGAATGGAATGGAAAACCGAGCAGTCTCTGGGAGTTCTACTCGAAGGATGTCAATCTGAGTGGAAAAGTTGTACTCGACCCAATGATGGGAGGTGGGACAACAGTAATCGAAGCACTAAAACTTGGATGTAAAGTGATTGCAGGAGACCTCAATCCTGTATCATGGTTCTTAGTGAAAAAACAGGTAGAGGATATTGATCCAGAACTTCTTGTTAATACTCTTCAGAAACTAGATGATGAGTTGGGATCTGATATCAGAAGATACTATCAAACAAAATGTCCTGAGTGTGGAAAAACAGCTGAGGCAATCTATTATTACTATTACAAAGTGAGCTCATGTACTAAATGCGCAAAAGAGATTCCCCTAATGCGCAATTTTTTCCTCGCTAGGAACCCCACTGGGACTGGTGATTTTGTGATTTGTCCACAGTGTTGGAATATTTTTGAAACAACAAATGCACAAAAATTGACCAAATGTATAAAATGTAACGAAAAATACATACCTACCAAGGTTTCATTCTCTAAGGGACGTAGGTTCACATGTTCCGATTGCGGTCATAGTGAGAAAATCATTGATATTGCTCGAAAATCTGGCATGTTTAAGGAGAGAATGTATGCCATTGAGTTCCATTGTAAGCACTGTGACAACTCAAAAAACAAGAAATTAGCGAATGGAAGGGGGTACAAATCTCCTGACAAGATGGATAGAAAACTTGTGGAAAATGCACTAGAAGAGTTTCAAAACATAAGCAAAGATCTACCAATTCCAGATACTATGATTCCACTCGGAGTAGAAACAAAGCGAGCACTGAATCATGGGTATAGGAAATTCAGTGACATGTTCAGTCCTAGGCAGTTGCTGAATCTAGGAAAGATCTATCGTTGGATTCTTGGAATTGAGGACTGGAATCTCAAAGAGTTCTTTCTCTTGGCTTTCTCTAACAGTCTAAAATACAATAACATGTTTGCCAAATATAACGCAACTCGAGGATTCATTACTGATATCTTTCGAACTCATTCATTCTCCCCTTCAATGTCGCCCGTTGAAGCAAATTGTTATGATACTGCAAAGGGGAGAGGCGCTTTTACAGCGTTTGTCAATCTCGTAATTGAAGGAAAAAAGTACTGTAGGAACCCCTTCGAGCGAGTTCATGATGATAAGTCAATGAAGAAAGTAAAACTTCAACCCCAAAAACCATCAAGAATAGCTGAAAATTACCAAAATTTAGTCAAAAATGCAGATGTCATGCTAAGATGTGGATCATCTGAACATCTTGAGATTCCAGATGGTGTTGTAGATGCTGTTGTGACGGATCCGCCATACTATGGGAATGTGATGTACTCTGAATTATCCAACTTTTTCTATATCTGGCTACGGATTGCATTGAAGGATCGATATGAAATCTTCAAAGACCAATTTGTACCAACAGAGGAGGAAGTCATTGAAAACCGATACCAAGGAAAGGGAAAGGACGAGTTCATTCATGGTCTGACCAAGGTGTTTTCAGAAGCTAATAGAGTACTATCCCATGATGGAATCCTGGTTTTTACCTTTCATCATAGGAATCAGGAAGCTTGGGGTGCTATACTCAGAGTGATATTGGACTCTGGATTCTATGTCACGACCACTTATCCGGTGCGAAGTGAGATGAAGGCATCAACTCATCTTCATGAATTGGAGAATATTGTGTACGACATGATTTTTGTATGTCGAAAAAGGGGTGAGGAAACATCTCCAAAATCGTGGAAATCTATCAAGAATTCAATCGAACGTTCTGTGCAAAAGACAATAGCACGCCTACAGGACAATGGTGAAACGCCAAGTTCTGTAGATATATTCGCAATGATATTAGGAAAAAGTTTGGAACTCTACTCAAAACACTACCCCATGGTGATGGATGGTGACAGAACCGTGAGTCCAGAGATTGCATTGGAGTCGATTGAAGCGTTGTTGGGTGGTTTATAGCACCTCCACCAGACAGTATTTTATGAGAATGACACGGATACTTCGCACTTGGGACAAAACCAGAGGAGATTTTGTCGATGTTCCAGTACAGTATCCTCCCGATAGCACAATTTCCTGCGTTGAATGTAGGTACTATGATTCAGAGTCAAGACGGTGTAAAGGTGTTGGATCTTCTCAATACGAGCGAAGAATTCCTTTTCCAAATTATGTACCACGGAGTAGAGAGTGTGCAGTACGACTTCCACCAGACCTGCTATCATTTGTCTAGGTCAGAAATGAGGAGATTTCTGGAAGATATCCTGCTGCGAGAAATAGACAGACTACAAGAAAACAGATTGTGAGAGCTGTCACTATTGTGTCACTCACGCTCCAGGATGATTTTCGGAGATACGAACGGTCAGCACTATATCCAAAACCCCTCCCATCCATCGACATTGAGAGTGAATCTACGCGTGATAATGCTGAAACAAGTAATGGGAAGAAAGTATACTGAACTGTACGTATTATCTTACTAAGACTTGTCACTTCAGCAGTTATTCCTCTGGATTTCTGAGCCATCCGAACTGTGTGATTTTCTAAGTCAAACAGTGGAAGAAATCTCAATGCAATTACAAGAGAAAAGCTATACCTGTAGGGAATTCTAAGTCTAGTCAGTGAGTGAGCCAAAAGAGTTGGATCTGTTACTGATACAAAGAGCATACTTGAGAAAACCAATAGGAGAAATCGACTGGATATCGCAAGTCCTCGTACAAGTCCAAAATCAGTGATTGGAAATAGGGGACCAAATCCTCCAATCTGCGGTATAATGAACCCCAAAAGGACACCATTTGTAGTGACTAACACTTGGACTAAGAGTAACAATACAGAGAATATCACTATGAATTTGGTACGACCCTTTGTCAGACGAATCGAAACTTTGGCGACACGAAATTCGATGAATACTATGAATAGTAATACAATCGAGAGTTTCCAACTAGGATATACAATGATTCCGACCATCAAAACGATTAGAGCAAAAAGCTTCAGAGCTGGATTGAGCCTGTGCAGTAGGGTATCATTCTTGACGAACCCAAATCGAGACGTCAACTAGGGTTGCGCCCCCACATCAGTATATTCTTTGTAGTTAATAGTTTTCAAACGCTCTAAAACAGATGAGGGAAGACCATCGAGAAGTATGGCACCTTTCTCCATGAAAATTACTCGATTACAGTGCCGGGATACAAAATCCGGATCATGAGTGACGATAAGAGCAATCCCTCCGCGTTCAGTTATTTCCAACACGGTCTCTCTGATGAACTCGCGCCCTTCCTTATCCTGTCCAATGAATGGTTCATCCAGCAATAGAACCTCTGGATTATGTATGATTACTGAGCTCACATTGAGACGTCGTTTCTGTCCATGACTCAGTGAGAAAGGATTTCTATCCTTCAATTCTTTGATGCCAGCCTTACCCAGAGCACTTTCACACTGTTGAAGTGTGTCAAAAGAGACCAAATCTAGAGCTTTTAGCATCAAAATCTGCTCATTCCAGACTGTTTTTTCAAAAATCTGATGATTTGGATTCTGAAACACCATCACAATCTCTTGAGCTATTTCCTTTGCATTCAGTTTCCCCAATGGAGTGTCTTTGAGTTGTATTGTTCCACTATCGGGGGTCAGTAAACCACCAAGTATTCCCAGAAGAGTCGTCTTTCCAGACCCGTTGTCACCCATCAGACCAATAATCTCACCCTTGCGTATACCCATTGTTACATTGTTGATCACCTTCCGGTCTCCATATGAGAACTCGAGATTCTTTGCGGTGAGGAGGAGTGGTTCAGTATCTTCAAATTTTCTTGGAGTGATTTGCGTCAGTTCTTGTGACGATCGCGTGTCAACAGTCTGAATTTTCCCATCTGACAAGGTCAAAACTCTATCAGCAATTGATTGAAACGCCGAAAGATTGTGTTCTATGACTATGACTCCAATATTCTGATTCTGTAAGTCCTTCAGTATCTGTCGTAGTCGTATTACACCTCTTGGGTCAAGACTTGATGAAGGCTCATCGAGAATCAGGAAATCAGGCTTGCAGGCAGTCATCGAAGCGATGATAAGTCGCTGTTTTTCTCCTCCAGATAACTCAAAGGTGGCTCGATCATAGAGGTGTTCAGAATCCACTGATTTCAGTGATGAGTCAACTAGTATTGATATTTCCTTAGCCTCAGTACTATAGTTCTCAGGACCAAAAGCTACCTCGTCAGAAGCTTGGAGAGTACATATCTGGCTCTCCGGATCTTGTTGCACCAAAGCGACCTGTCGCGCAATCTCAGCTATCGGAAGTTCTGAAATATCTATATCATCGATGAAAACGGAGCCAGAGAAGTCACCTTGGATACTATGAGGGATGAATCCGGTGAAACACTTTGCTAGGGTGGACTTACCAGATCCGGTAGATCCTGTGATGACAACAATCTCTCCTCGTTTCACCTGAAAATCCAGTGAATCTAGGACTAGAGTGGTACCGTCGTATGAGAAGGTTAAGTTTCGCGCTTCGAGCATGGTGTCCGCCTATAATACTTGAAGTGTGAAAACCTGACGTACCCAGAAAGAACCTTCATAGTCAGCAGCAATCAACCAAAGACCATCACTGTTACTGGTCAGCAGGAGTCTATCATCAGTCATCACATCATCGAGGTTGAACTCAACCTGATAGCCATCCCGGGCCATCACTCTGAGACCAGTTGCTTCAGGAAGGGGGGTTGCCTGTTGTATTATTACACTGAGCAAGACCCCAGTGTAGTTTGCTGCTGGGAGATGAATGTACGAGCCAATCAACTCAGCCTCAATCGTCACAGTGGTTCCAAAATAGGTTTCAATATCGAATGAGTAGGGGGATTCTACGAGTCCCACCACATCACAGGAGTAGGGGTCTGTTATCAGCGGTCTGACAACCCCAACATAGTATGTCACACCTACTACTAGAAATAGAATCAGCGCCACAGCAGGAATATTTCGTCTATAGAGTATCGATCGTTTTCCTTTTTCCGGGATTTCAGTTCGAATGCTGGGGAATCTGTCATGTATTACACCTGTGTCATTGAGGAACTCTAATGTTTCCCAAGCAAAGAACCCTGCAAAAATCACTCCGGAGCAGAACGCAAGTAATGAAATCACCATGACGTAAACATCAGGTGCGCCTGCAAAGTAGAACAGTTGGAACACAATAACATTGGAGGCTGAGGCAACACCTGCACCGAGCCACCAGACCACTCTAGAGTTTCCATTCAGACCTTGGTCATTCCGTGCGATTGTACCTATGATGTCAATAATGATACCCTGAACGAGGGAAACTATCACCACCACTATCCCATGAGTGCTTCCAGTGAACATCTCAACAGTTCCTTTCAGGAGGCCCCCCATAGTCCCCACGCCGTTCTTTGGAACGAGAACCCTCATGAGGACTATCCAGAACACATGGAGTCCGGCCATGAACTGACCTGCTCCAAAGGGCACGCCAAGGCTGAGGTTGATTAAATTTCCCAGATATCCGATAAAAGTGCTCAGAGACCCTCCCAGTGCACTGAGAATGGCAATCGTCACTATCTGTCGGGTGATGATGGGTCCGGAAGAGTAACTCATCTTGGTATCACCTCAATGAATGACACGAATCTGGCCCATCTAGCTCCTGCGGAGGGATAGATATGGTAACCCATCCCGAGAGCTGAGGTAGCAAGACAGTCAACATTACTGTAGGCTTCGTCAGTGGGTAGCATCACCAATCTCATGCCATCGATCCAGTCTAGAACATCAGTCCCGTTCAATCTATAGGCTAGAATCATATCGCCCTGAATGTCATACCAAGAAGTATTGGGATATACGTTATCAAACGAGAAATCCTGAGAATATCCGTCAAAGGATGTGACTCTGACAGTGTCAGAGACCGCCATACCCCCCACAAGTTCCACTAGGTCTGACACGCTTACTCCTCTATATAACCCGTACCCGCGCCAGTTGTCGAACTGGTTCTGAAAAGAACTCCATCCCTCTACCCAGTTCATATTGTTTAGAGCAGCAAGGGACAGGGTCACATCAGCATCGGACCCTCTGACCACTACGCTGTCACGCTCTATGCTTGGAGCTGTGAGGAGCACTGGGGCAATCTCCACGCCGGTTTCAGTCACTGTGACGTTCACAAAGTGGTAGATTCCACCTTCATCCTCGCTGGCATAAAGGCTGGCTCCTGCGCCTCCGGATATCACATATCGTACACCGTTCCTCACGCTCTCGTTGTACAAGTGGATATGTCCTGTGAACACTGTATTGACACTCTGAGCCTCGAACAATGCCATCAGCCTCTCGGCCATCGTTGCATTCAACATCGCATGCTCCGAACCTGTTCGAGGATCAAAAGGTGGTGTATGAGTGAAGACGAATTTAATCTCTGACATTGATTTTGATAGGTCATTTTCAAGCCAAATCAACTCGGTTTCAGAAACGTCATTTGTTGAGGTGTTGAAAACCGTGAAATGAATAGGTCCAGAGTCAAATGAATAATTAGAGGACCCAAAGTGTTGATTGTATCTTGCTCCTCCACCTTGACGAATATCATGGTTACCTGCTGTGGTATAGACTGGAACTGTGAAGGTGTCTAAGGCAGAAATGACCTCATCATATTGGTTTGATTGTCCGAATGGCGTAAGATCCCCACAATGGAAGACGAAATCTGGTTGTTCTAGATTGGCAATTTCAGCAATCTCAAGAATTCCGTCTTGGTATCCTTGAGAGTCACCGAAGACATAGAAGTTGAGTATGGAGTCATCATCAGGTACGAAAATCTGATACAACCCAATGATAGAAACACTAGCCACAACAAGTATTGTTACTACAGCCAATGCGTATCTTTGTTGTTTCATCTCTGCACCCGATATGTTCGACTGTATACTTCGGTAATCTGCGTAACCACGTTAAGAACCTTAGGGATGAAAAAAATGAGATTGTTATTCGATTGGGATGCCTTTTTCACGTATGGTTTCTGAAATTGACATTATTTTGTCGCTATCCCGCCAAATTGCAGTCTGTTTTAGAGCGTTAGCTACGGTTTCATTGAACTCGGTCTCGATTTCGAATGTTCTTTTCTCACCAACAAGATTTAGATAGGTTTCAAGGAGGACCCAACACATCTTTCGTTTTCTGGAATCAAAGATGGGGTCAGTATCTAATAGACTTGCGGCCGTGCCTCCAATATCAAGTATCCAGGAATCTGGACGTGATTCCTCATAGTCAACTCCGTATATTTGTCCATTACTATAAATGAAATTGCGAAGTCTAGGATCGCCCTTAATCATATCATGGGCTCTATGATAATTGTAATACCATTCAGCCAACATGTCAATCAACAATGGTTCGAATGTTCGATTCAGGACATCCACAAGTGGTTCTCCAGATACATAGTCCATCAGAATCACACCATCCCGCGCTTCAATTACTTTCGGGACTGTGAGTGACTTCTCCCAACTGGAGTTTAGAATTCGAAGCTCGATATCAAATTTATCAACTACGAACATCTTTGCTACTACTTCAAGGGGTTTCGACGATTCCTTTGACTTGATCGTGAGATGGACGACGATGTTTTTCCTGCTCTTTAGCCGCTCCAATGACAATAGGGAAACATCAGGGCCATAGCATTCAACTAGAATATCCTCTAGTGTGGTGATTCTGTCAGGATTGAGTGTGGTTTTATCAACCCCAGTTGGAATTATTGGAAACCACTTTGATAGGTCCATACTATTTCACAATCAGCTTTTCGATGCTATTAGCCTACCGCCAGGACCAATCAGGTTTTAACGTGTCAGGAGAAAGGGGTGGCGAGCTTCGATGACTGGTAGAACTTGTCCCACAGAAAGAAACAAGGAACGATGCGTGTGTTCTTACCCTGGATGTTCAAGGAAAGGCTATTGTTGTGATTGTATTGATTATCATTGGAAGCACCAGGAACTTCCAGGATGTCTTTTCCCTCCAGAGGCAGAAAGAACGTATGATAGGTCTCTAGAGTACTTCTTGGATGTCTGGAACAAGAAGCTTGGTAAAAAGTGAGTCTTCTAGCAAGAGATTAAGTACATTTTGTGCCAAGTTACTATCGGGTATGTTTGTTTGAAACAGTGGCATAAGGGACTATTGTTAATGGTCAACAGCTTCCTTATCTGGATGCTGACTACTTCACTTCGATTTTGGTATGTAATTGACACACACCCTGAGCTTGGGATTGGGGAACCAATATGGGTAATTGATCCAATTGGGTTTATGATCATATCAGTCCCTCTAGGATTCGTATTCTTTATCGGATTTCTAGCAGTCTTTGGCGGTTTACTTCCAAAACATGAGTAGGCGGTAAACAGAAGTCCTTAAGAGCCTAATAATAAAAACGAGTTTGGGGCGCGTAGTCTAGTCTGGATAGGGCGCCAGCCTTCGAAGTTGGATGTCGCAGGTTCGAATCCTGCCGCGCCCGCCATTTTATAGAGTTAATCACTTGATTCTACTATTCTACTTTAGTAGTCCTTATTGATTTTGAGGATACTCCAGGGTACACCCTTCCTAACTAATATTGACTCAAGTGGATTATCTTCAAGATTCACTTCCTGCATTTCTTCATAATTTCTTAATGAACGTAGGTCTATTCTTCTGAGTTGATTATTACTGAGATCTAGACCTCTCAAACCATTCAGATTCTCAAGAGGCGAAAGGTCGATAGACCGAAGCTGGGTCTTGTTGATAACAAGAGAAAACAGATTTCTGCAATCTGCAAGAGGTGACAAATCCACAGACTTGAATGCATTATGACCTATGTTTAACGTCATCAACTTGAAACACGAAGAGAGAGCTGACAAATCGATTGATCCTAGGTTGTTCCTGTTTATTGTGAGGATTTCTAGTTCGGAACATGATGAAAGTGGAGTGAGATTTAATTCAGTCAAATTGTTGAAGGATATTGATAATTGCTCGAGATGTTTCAACTCGTTTAGAGGTTTCAAATCAATCGTGTTTAATGTACATCCAGTCATTCGAATAACCTTGAGATTTTTGCAGCTCGATAGAGGTTGAAGATTGATTGTTTTGAGAGGATTATATGAGATTGAGAATCGTTCTAGGTTTGAAAGTGAACTTAGAGAAGTGAGATTCACTGAAATGATACCCATTTTTCTGAGTGATATTGTCGTAGTGTCATTACGAACTGGTTTTTCGATAAACGAACCATCAGCCAACTCATATTTGAGCATAACACCAGTCAGTGCCTACACATCCTCTATGAGTTTGAATGTCTAGTCATTCTCGAAGAGCTTCCGCATCTTCTCTTCTGTCGGATTTTTGACAACGCCTCTATCTGTGATGATTGCGTCCACCAGTTCAGGTGGAGTCATATCAAATGCAGGGTTGTACACTTTTGCATCGGGAACTGTGATATATTCTCCATTAATCATTCGTATTTCGTCGGGATTACGTTCTTCGATGACGACATCTTCAGGGTCAGTCACCATATCGATTGTTGATATTGGAGCAACAGAATAGAATGGTATGTTATGGTACTTTGCAGTGATTGCCATTGTGTAGGTCCCTATCTTGTTAATCACATGACCTGTTCGTAGGATTCTGTCAGCTCCAACTACACAGCAATCAACCAGTCCCTGGCGAAAGACGGTACCAATCATTCCATCAGTTATCAAAGTTGTATCGATACCATCTTCCATGAATTCGAACACCGTAAGACGGGCACCTTGTTGTCTTGGTCTAGTTTCGACTGCATACACCTTGATATTGCCATCAAATTTTTCATGAGCTACTCTAACTACAGCACCTACAGTACCAAGATGTACAGTAGCAAGAGACCCAGCGTTGCATACGGTCTGGATTGTATAACCTGGTTTGATGAGAGAAAGTGCATGTTCCCCAATATTTCTACACATCCGAATATCTTCCTCAGCAATCTCTTTAGCCTCTTCGACTAATCTTTGTACGATATCATCAACACTTCCCTCTGTGCTTTTTGCAACCTCCAACATTCGAGCTGTTGCCCATGTTAGATTGACTGCAGTTGGTCGCATGTTTAGTGTGACTGCAGCTTTCTCAAGATAATCCATGAGATTTTCGATTGTTCTGGCTTTGCTCTCAATTGCAGCTAGTGCCATACCCATTCCTGCAGCTGCGCCAATGGCAGGCGCACCACGAATTTCCATTATTTTGATTGATTTTGCAATACGTTCGTGGCTTGCTGTTGTAATGTGCTCTAAAGTCAGTGGGAGTTTTGTCTGATCTATAAGACGCACTTCTGACGTATCATCTAGCCATTCAATAGTTCGAAACATTCTCTATCCTCTCAAATATTCTTTCAGTACACGTTCTAGACTGTTGAGGATTTTGTCAACAACCTCTTGAATCTCTGGTGTCAAGCCCTCACCGAACTGTATACTTTTCGGCTGAATACCAATTAGTATTGTTTTACCGCCGGTTTCTTGTTCTAGGTACATCATTAGGAATGAAAGAGGCATACTGTGAGTGCTGATATTGATTCCACCGATGCGGTCCTTGGTAATTAGTTCTATATGCCCAGGTGGTTTTCTCATATCCGCTGCATCGACCATAATCACTCTATCAGCTCCAAATTCAGCTAAAGGTCGTGCAAACCCTTCAGGAACCGACCCTACATTCTCAATCATCACTCGAGAATCATCTATGCTGAGCTTTTCAATGATGTAGGGACCAAGTCCATCATCTGAGCGTAAGTCATTTCCTATGCCGAGGATTGCAATCTTATTAGCACCAGAGATGAAATCCCTTAGCTCGTCCTCGAATCTATTATTTGGCACAATGTGGGTTCATTCTGATTGGGCTATAGTTCTTGTGGCATGTCGAAGGGTTTTTACCAAAAGCAGCAAGGCTAGACCAAGCAGGCGAGATTCAATTGACAGGTGAGGAAGACAAATTTTCCCAACAGGAAGACTCTGAAGAACTAGAAATGGAGGAGGAAGTAGAAGAAGAACCTGCAGAGGCTATTTTCGAAGGTGGTAAGGGGTATGTGCGTAGTGAAGATGCAGATAGAATCTCGCAACAAGGATTCTATGGAAATCGGATTGATGATAATAGACTTGAACTAGAACCCGTAGAACTTTTGCATCTTATTGAACGAAAACGATTAGTTGTAAGAAAAACTGATGGAGAAACCATTGGACCAGATTATATCGTGAGTGAACTACTTGATGAAGATCCTGATCTTTGGACCCGATATCTTGTGTTCAGAGACCTGAGAAGTAGAGGCTATGCAGTACGCCAAGGTTTTGGTAGTGGGATTGGATTTCGTGTTTACGCCCGCGGTGACCGACCTGGCGCATCAAGTGCAAATCAGTTGGTATATGTTCTCAAAGAGGGCGTACCAATATCTCTAAGTGATTTGGATATGGTAACTCAGACAGCAGCTGGCTCACGGAAGAATCTGATTTTTGCACTAGTAGATCAAAATGGTGAGGTTAACTTCTATCGAGTCGCTCAGGCTACTCTTCGAAACCTTGGAAGTGATGAAGATGACGGATTATGAAGACAGTGATGAAATCCTAACTCTCAATGCGTTCTTTGATGAACGTACGATGAGTGTACATCTTATAGAGAATAACCCACCTCGTGCTAAGAGAGGCGAACCAGGAAATTGGGAGCTTGTGGAACTTTCTGATAGACTTCTCACGTATGAAGAATTAGACACTCTTGCAGAAGCAATACTTGAAACAGCAGAGAATGACAGTAATTCATTCATTGAGATTGAAGAAGTGGGGGCAGCTGTTGTTCAGTTGAGAAACTTAAGAATTGCAATTGCCAGACGTCCATTTGCTGACAAGATGGAGATTTCAGCAATAAAACCCATTGTAAAACTGAACCTCGATGATTATGAACTCAGTTCCAAATTGATGAAAAGACTTGAGTCAAGGGCAGAAGGAATTCTTGTATCTGGATCACCTGGTTCAGGTAAGAGTACCTTTGCGGCGGCTTTAGCTGAGTTTTATGGTAGTAATGGTAATATTGTGAAAACTCTTGAGCAGCCGAGAGACCTCCAGGTGAATGAGTCAATAGTTCAGTATTCCCCATTAGATGGAAGTATGGAGAAAGCTGCAGACGTTCTGCTCCTAGTCAGACCAGATTATGTCATCTATGATGAGCTCCGGAAAAACTCTGATTTTCAAGCGTATGCAGATCTTCGTTCAGCAGGAGTTGGAATGGTCGGAGTTGTACATGCAGGGTCAGCCATTGATGCACTCCAAAGACTGCTCCTTGGTGGCCGCGTAGAGCTAGGACAAGTGCCAAGCACTGTTGATACTATTGTGCATATTGAAGATGGGCAGGTTGCTAAGGTATCAGCTTTGTCACTAAAAGTGAAACTTCCAACGGGTATGGGTGGTACACAGAGAGATTTAGCTAGACCTGTTGTAGAAGTACGTGACTTTGAACGAGGCGCATTAGAGTTTGAGATGTTCACCTTTGGAGGGGAGAAAGTCGTTTTGCCTGTGAGAGGTGGTTTTGTACCTACTACGAGAGATGATAGGCGTCCAGCAAAGGAACGAGGAGCCCCCGGAGAAAGTGTTCCAGTTTCAGTGAGTTATAGTAAAAAGAAAGTCACAATATATACTGGAAGAAAGTACGCGAAGCAAAGAATCGAACTATTTGCTGGAGATCAATACTTGTTCACAACTGTTGTTGGACGAAATGGTGAAAGCTCTATTCGAATAAAAACTAGACAAGGCAGTATGCTTGTTGATGAGATGGAAGAAGGAGCCAATATTACAGGGAAAATCGCTCAATGAATTCGAAATCTATAAGACTGTAGAATGGGTACCCTTGCTTCCTTAAAGGGAATTCAAGTCTTACGATTTGCAACCATTTCAACATGCCCACACTGAGGACATCTATATCCATCAATATGATAGGCTACATAATGATAAGGGTCATCCTGCGCGGGCTGTTTGAATTTTATACGCAGCGCACTGCTTTTTATACCAAAATCACCAGATCCATGAAGCAGCGTTCCTAACTCCATTTCGATATTTTCACATTTAGAACACCGTGGCATCATATCAACCTCAGGTCATTATCAACTTGTGACGCGAAATAGTTTTGTCCAAGTTCAGTATTGCAAAAGCTTTAACAACTGACTCCTCACACGCTCAAGTCTAAGGGCCCGTGGCCTAGCCTGGTCACACAAAGAGATTGTTTTGTGTGAGGACAATAGGGCACTAGCCTCCTAAGTTAGTAATCCCCGGTTCAAATCCGGGCGGGCCCGCCATTTCTTTATGCTAATCCGTAATATCCAAATCCTATGATGTTACTACGAATTTGGAGACAATTGGATGAGTGATGAAGATCACCCGCCCTATGATTTCTTACCTGGGTTAGACTTGAGTGGAGCTTTCTATGAAAAGGCCGTGAAACCTGTCATAGACGAATACTTTCCGGAACTTGTTTATTCAGCAGCTCGTATAGGGAAAGGGTCCGATGTATTGAGTTATGATACACCACAGTCGATGGATCATGATTGGGGACCTAAGCTACAGATTTTCTTAGATGATTCTGACTACGGTGCTCTGAAAGAGGAAATCGATGATACGCTTCGAAAGAACCTACCATATGAGGTGTTGGGGTTTCCCACAAACTTTGACTATCATGATGATGGCACTACAACGATGCGTCGTATTGACAAAGGACCTGTCAATCATGGAATCACGATTAATACAGTCAGTGCCTTCTTTATAGAATACCTTGGTTTCAATCCAACAGAAGATCTGCGTATTGTGGATTGGTTGGTACTTCCACAGCAAATGCTCCTAAGTATTGGGAACGGACGAGTCTTTCATGATGACTTGGGGAAGCTGAAACCGATTGTAACCAAATTAGAATATTATCCCCATGATTTGTGGTTGTATCTATTAGCAAATCAATGGAGGAGAATAGCTCAAGAAGTAGCGTTTATGGGTAGATGTGGTCAGGTTGGAGACGAGCTCGGCTCTCGCATCATTGCTACACGATTGGTTCGTGACATGATGGGGCTGTGTTTTCTGATGGAACGCAAGTATGCACCTTACATCAAATGGTTTGGTACAGCTTTTTCCAAGCTTAATAGTGCAAAGACTCTCACACCATTGTTCATGCAGATTATGGATGCTGTTACTTGGCAAGAAAGACAGGATCATCTGACAAAAACGTATGAGCATGTGGCTAAAATGCATAATGAGCTAGGTATTACCGAGATCCTGACTACCAAAGTCTCACAGTTTTACAATCGACCATTCATAATAATTCATGCAGACGATTTTGCAGATGCTATACATACAGAAATTAAGGATGAGGAAATAAAACAATTGCCAAAGCATCTGGGCGGAATTGATCAGTATGTTGACTCGACCGATGTGCTATCATACACGGACAAATTCCGTAGGTTCTGGTCTATGTATCAGTAAAACTACTTCTTCAGAATAAGGACTCCATCCTCTTTGCCCACATGTACTTCATCGGTCATTCCAATGAAAAGACCAGTTTCAACAACACCTGAAATCATCTTCAAGTCAGTCGCGACTTTCGCAGGGTTTTCAAGTGGTTTAGAAAACTTGAGGTCTATGATGAAGTTTCCATTATCTGTCACAACAGGCCCCATCTTCTTCTCTGCCTGTCGTACAATGGGCTCTATCCCCATACTTGCGATTTTTCTTCGCACTACACCTAAGGAGAATGGAAGTATCTCTATTGGAATCAGAAATCTGGATGCAAGTTTTTCCACAAGTTTGGATTCATCCACGATTATTATCAGCTTTTTAGAGGCTGAAGCCACAACCTTCTCTTGGAAAAGAGCTCCTCCGCCACCTTTAGTCAGATTGAGATGTTTGTCAACCTCGTCTGCACCATCAACTGTAAGAATTAATTCTGGGTTGATATCAAGATTAGTTAAGGGAATGCCATATTCTATTGCAAGTTGGTATGCTTGATATGAACTGGGAACTACACAGATATCATTTACACCCTCTGAGATTCGTTTTCCAAGCTCTTTTGCAAAAATAGCTACTGTAGATCCACTTCCAAGACCGATTGGGCCACTCTTGGGTATCTTCTCTAAAGCGCTCTTAGCTGCATTCAGCTTTACTCGTGACATATTACAATCTCCACTGGTGCGTGGATGACTAGTATACTAAGCTTCCCAAAAGCCTTCCGAGAGAGAAAGAAATCAGACTACTCCGTATGGACACAATGTTCCAGTCTTGGGTTTCCAATAGACAGCCCATCTATCATCTTCGATGGATATGATTGCAACGGCGCAATTATCCTCGAGAGATTTCGCGAGAATCTTAGCATTTCTTTTACTATGAAGTACGTCTACTAGACGATATACTTGGCCGTCTACTAATTGCCATCTTGAAGGCTTCATCATATTATGATGTCTTAACTCCACTTTATAATGATAGATTGGAGAATATGACCAATATTTTCACTTACAAGTGCAAAATAATGTCAATATTGACTGTGTCTAAGACTTAGTCGCCGCCCATCAGAGCTTTCAAACGCTCCATTTCTGCAAGCATTTCTGACTGTAAGGAACTCTTCCCGCCGACAGGTTTGGGAGTTTCGCCTATTGCTGCGCCACCTGGAGGACCACTACTTGGAGCTCCACCGGGAGGTCCGCCACTTGGAGGCCCAGCACTTGGAGATATTTCAGTCGCTGTTGTACCACCGAGAGGTCCACCACTTGGAGGTCCACTAGTTGGAGCTCCACCGGGAGGTCCACCACTTGGAGGCCCAGCACTTGGGGCTCCTCCACTAGGAGGTCCACCACTTGGAGGCCCAGCACTTGGGGCTCCTCCACTAGGAGGTCCGCCACTTGGAGGCTCAGCACTTGCTGCTTCAGGCATTCCGACGCTGGTAGGTCCAGCTTCTCCTGAATCAGATTCGACAGTAGTTCCAGACATCGCAGCAAGTTTGGCAAGATAGTCAGATCGTGCTCTGTCGACAGCAGAAGATGTATCTACAATTTCCTTGAGTTCTTCATCCTTAGCAAGAGCTACTCTAACTGATGCTAAACGGTCTTGATATACTGTGACAAGCTTGTCCTTTATGGCTTCATCAATGTCACCTTGTTGGTTATAGTAATCAATGGCAGACAATGCTTGTTGGATTGCATTTTCCTCGACTTTGAGAAATACAAGTGCTTGTGCCGGTGTCTTTAGAAACTTGAGTTTCTTAGCACTTGCTAGACCACTCGATACATCACCAGTTGATGCGATGATTTTCCTTATTCCTTCATCTACGCCAGCGCTTCCAGAAACACGTCGTCCACGAACAACCAGTAGGACAATGATTAGGAGTAATGAGGTTACAGTAATAATAAACATCCATGCCATTGGACCAAATGGAATACCGATGGATTGGAAAAAGTCGGATATTGGTATGAATAGATTAACTATGGATTGTGCGAATTCTGAATAGGGAGTTTGCAATTATTTCACCTACTGGTATTTGTCGTATGCATTCCTAGGCAATTTTGTGTGCTAATTTACTTTTCCCGTAAGGATTAGGGTTTGTAAGACACACGTGTGATAAGGATTCATGTCTTAAAGATACGGTCCTTATCAGGTATCAAGGCACGGGGGCTCATAAACATGTCTTTGACTGACGAAAAATCGAACCATATTTAATCTTCAACAGGCCGAATTTCATCTTTTTCTTGATATGAGTCCAAACCAGTTTCTCTTAATTGTTTTCTAAGTGACTAGAATAAGTTCAAGGTGATGTAGTATGGACCTTTTTGACCCATCAATTGAGTATTATGTGATGCATGAAAAAGCGTGGAAGTTCGGTGGTGGTGATATCTTCAATCCGGAGGGTGAGAAGATAGGATCGATGAAAAGGAAACTTATTTCGATGCGTGCTGAAATCGAACTGAGAAATCCTGATGATTCGATTGTATGTATCATCAATAAGAAATTAGTGAGTGCACGGCCAATTTATGATGTCAAGGCACCAACAGGTGAACTGATTGGTAGAGGAAAGAGACCTATGATTGCCTTCAGAGGCTCTGTAGATATGTATGATCCTGAAGACAAAATGATTTACAAGGCTCAAGGTGGCGTCATGAAGTGGAACTTCACAATTACAGATGTTCATGACAAGAATAGAGTCTATGCTGAGATCAGGAAAAGCGACAAGTGGAGAGATATTTTCGCACCAATGTTTAATTTCAAGGATAGATATGTTATTCATATTGTAGACCCAATGGCACCTAGAATGATGTTACTTGCATATGCAATAATCATAGATAATGTGTATCATGACAAGTAGGTCTACTGCTGCGAAAACTCTATAATACATTCAGGATGACCAGCAGGTCGTGCCCCAGTGGCTTAGAGGCTATAGTATCTCTGTTTCTTCTGAGATGCAGCTAAAGCGGCTGACTTGTAATCAGCAGGTCGCGCGTTCAATTCGCGCCTGGGGCTCCAACTTCTTCTATCTATAGATGTTGTATTACACAAGATATAGATGCCAATATATTGCTTGTATTTCAAGCCAGTAGTGAAAGAGTGATACAATCAGTCCTAGGACAATGATTAGTTGAAATAGTCTCTTTCTTGTTTTGTGGCGAAAACTGAACATCCCAACAATCAAACCTACTGCACCACCAATAAAACCAAAGATTAACAGAGTCGTTTCGCTGACTCGCCATCCGTCATTTCTGGCGCTTCTTTTGTCCCACCACATTATGCCGATAGCTATTACATTGATTAAGACAAGATATGTGGCAAAAACCCATACGGTCGGTGGTATACTTAGCCAGATAATGATGTCTTGAAGAAGTTGCATTTATTCATCCATCCTCTTTGCAGCAGCTTCCAAGGCAACCACAAGATCTAGTTTCTTTCCTATCAAGAAATTGATTGTGGCACCTCCACCTGTGCTGATGTGTGTAATTTTGTCATCAAGTGACATTTTCTTTGCCATCGCGCCCATGTGTCCACCGCCGACCACAGTGATTCCTTTACATTCAGCAATCGCTGAGAGCACTTTTGAAGTACCTTCAGCAAAAGTGTCTTTTTCAAAATATCCCATTGGTCCATTCGCAAAGACGACAGCTGATTCTTTGATGATTTTTACATACTTGTCGATTGTTCTTGGTCCAATGTCTAGGAAAGGCAGATTTCCCATTTCATTAAAGGTACAATTGAGTCTCTCATCTTCACACTCTACTGCAGCATCTTCAGGGAGTATGATTTTATCAGGATACTTTGATAGGAGGTTTCTTGCAGTTTCAATTGCAGATTCATATCCCTTGATTGGTTTCGAGTAGGTTTCTGATACTTTTCCGTTGGCTATCAGGAAAAGGGTGCCTACCAGCCCTCCTAGGATTGCATTATCAACTCTATTTGTTGCTAACAGTTTATCGAGTGTTGCCACTTTATCCTCAACTTTACTCCCACCAAGGACTAGGGTCCATGGATGTTGGTCTGTAGCTGTGACGGCTGTAAGTGTACTAATCTCTTTCTCCACAAGTCGTCCTGCAACGGAGGGAAGGACTGTTGTAAAACCTACAATAGAGGCTTGAGATCGATGTGCAGCACCAAATGCATCATTCACAAAGAAGTCGAATAGCGGGTATAGTTCTTGTACAATTTGCTCTTGAGCGACTTCCTGAGGTGGGGCTTTCTTTAGTTCTCCCTCAAAGTATCGAACATTTTGAAGGACTAAGATTTCGCCATCCTTCAACTGGGATATGGCTTTCTTTGCTTTCTCTCCAAAAATATCATCGACAAAACTTGCGTTGAATCCTAAATTCTTCAGAACCTTAGTGTGTTGTTCAAGTGAGATGAAATCGTCACTTCCGGGGCTTCCTTGATGAGCCATTAGAACAACCTTGCTTCTGGACAATTCTTTCAAAGTTTCTTGGATAGCTTCAATTCGTGAAATATCAGTAATCTGTTTAGTTTCAGGATCTACAGAACAATTCATGTCAACACGTAGCAGAATACGTTTTCCAACATAGTCAATATCATCAAGAGTTTTGAAGGCGAACTTCATTAACAACCACCTGTCCTGTTTAGAACTAGATGGCAATAAAGAGATTGTCAATTCTTGTTCATGGTTATCTTACCATTCACCAGACACTATAGCATTAGCGAGTGAGTCTAACATCTGACCTTTTGGATATTTGACAGGCATGAAGTATCTTGTACCATCTTTCAGAGTGACCTTGAGATTTTCTTCTGCACAGACTTTGAGTAATACCCTCACAGCCTCAATTGTCCAATCTGTGATGTCGACAACGCCTGAACTGATTGACTCGCGAATAAGTTTCTCAAAATGTGGGCATTGAATCTGTTTGACAATTCTACCCAAGGATTCCACTCTGATTCGTCTGTTATCAGTATCATCTTCTATAGAAAGCGGGTCGATTGTCATGGTTCTATGTGTTGATGTTCTCTATTAAGCACCAATAGAGATTGGTGAGTAAAAATGCCTATACTACATTGAAGTACTTGGGAGCGCATTCAACAGTGAGATCTTTTGGTCTATAGTAAATTGCCCATCGATTCGTGTCTATCTTTGACAGAAACACTCGGTTGTTCTCTTTCAATTCTCTTGCTTTTTGTGTCGCATCAAATATGTTATCGAAAACGTCTGCTAATCTATAGACGCGACCACCTACTAATTTCCACTTTTCTTTCTTCATGGTGTTAAGTATAGATTATTCCTAATAACCCCGTCATGGCAAAAATCGAATGGTGATAGTGGTGCCGCAGAGGGGATCTTCGCTACACCACGATGTGTGATGAAGTTTCGAGCCCCCGACTTCGAGATGCCTCATCAGAGGTCGGGCCGAGATTATGACCCCGTAATTTTAACTGGGAATTCCAGTCAGATTATGAGTCTCGCGCCCTAACCAGGCTAGGCCACTGCGGCACACTTATTCTCACAATCGAAGTCTGGCAAACGAGCACACTGGCTACCTCTAATTAACCTTATTATTGGATTACCTCATGCTCACCGTTTTCTGTAGACAATTATGAATTGAGAATTTTATGAACCTCTTTTATGAGAATGTCCTTGACTGTCTTACCATCAGCCTTGCCACTTAGCTCCTTCATGGCTATCCCCATGAGTCCGCCTACTGATCGTTCTCCTTGTTCACGAATGAAGTCTTTTCGTTCTGCTACTATCTTTTTGATGATATCTTCAACCTCGACACTGGTTGCCATTCCTGAACCAGTCGATTCTATAGCCATTTCAATACTTGATTTTGGCTGGTTAGAGAAATATGTCAGAATCGCAGGAATAGCTTCGGATGCTATCACTTTTTTGGCAATTGAATTGAACATCTCAAGAAAATGGCGGTCGTCAAGATTCTCAGTAGGAACTTGGTCTCTATGAAGACTGACCACTGTGTTTTCTAGAGTTGTAGCAACTGATGTTGGGGAAACCTTAGTTTCCTTTACTATCCGTTCAAAGAGGTCAAGATTTGGAGAGCGTGTGATTTGGAAAGCAAGATCAGGGCTTAGTTCATGTTCTTTGATGAATCGTTTCTCCCGATTCTCAAGGGTTTCAGGCATATTCTTCTTGATTCTCTTCAGACGTGATTCGGTGATTTTGACCGGTCTCACATCAGTTTCTGGATACATGCGAGATGAGCCAGGCCTAGGTCGTGTGTATTTTGATGTACCATCCGGAAGTGGTGTTCTGGTTTCTGCAGGGATTCCTTCAACAGCTACTCTAGCTCTATCTACTACAGCTTCTAGTGCATCTTTACAATTTTCTTTCGAAGAAGCAACAAGTACAACTGCATCTTGTTCATCAGCATTGACTACTTTCCTGAACTTTGAAATATCTGTGTCCGTAATTCCGTATTTGGGCAATTCATCTGTGTGAAAAATTCCTCCAACGCCACCCCAGAATTTGGCATAGTCAGATAGTTCAGTTCCAAGTCGACGATTTGGTTGAATTTCAGTACCAATGAGATTTGCAAAACCAGAGAGTCTTACAGCAAATACAACTCCATCGGATTTAACTGCATTTTTAATGACTTTTGATTCGCTTTCTGCAAAAATGTTGGTGATATCAACCAATTTTGGCTTGATATCCTTTGGAGAAATTCCGCGAGTCCTTAGAGAATCCCTAATTTCAAGCAGTTTCTCTTGTCGCTGAGCTTCAAACTCAACAAGTGTTGATAGCATGTCAAGCTGTTGAAATCCTTTAATTTCTATTATAGCTCCACCTTTGATTGATACATTAACATCTTGACGAATCGTTCCGAGACCTCGTTTGACGTTTCCTGTTGATCTCAGGAGAGTTCCTATGGCAAGAGCTACTTCTTGAGCTTCCTCAGGAGTTCGTATATCAGGATCGGTGGCAATTTCAATCAGGGGGATACCAAGACGGTCGAGTCTGTATATTCTCATGTTGTTTTTGTCATCGTCAGCAATCTTTCTTGCAGCGTCTTCCTCAAGACAGATGGTCTGAATTCCGATTGTCTTCTCCCCTACAACCACATGCCCACCATTAGCAATGATTGTTGTACGTTGAAAACCAGTCGTATTTGAACCATCAATCACAATTTTCCGCATTGGATGTATTTCATCAACAGGTTTCGATTTGAGAAATTCAGCCATTGTCAAGCAGATATCGATGGCTTCTTCACAGAGGTCATGGGGAGGCTCCTCATCAGCTTCAACTAAACATGTGGTGGAATTGTAATACTCGTAACAAAATCGTTTCTTTCTTTGAAATTCGAAAAGGGCAGCAGGATCAATTTCGCCCATCTCACTCTGAGTTGGACGTAGTCTCCTGACGAAACTCCCGTCTGGGTCCTCATCACGAATGACTGTTGGACAATGACAGAATAACTTTCGCTGAGTGTTCAATTGTTGGTGCAATTCAAGTCCAACCATTAGACCAAGTTTTCTGTACCTATCGTTCTCAGTCAATTCAGTCCCCTCCAAGGCTAGAAACATACTCAGATTCCTCACTGCGCATGTCAATCTCGCCTGCAAGAGGTTTTGATAGAAGTTCTTTGGCTGCTTCTTCATCTTTGGTATTGGCTAATACCCACATGAGTTTGACCAGAGCTGTTTCGGGTATCATATCCTCACATGGAATGACTCCGATGTCAAGAAGCTCGACTCCTGAACGATAGACATTCATATTTACACGTCCAAACAAACACTGAGTTGACATAGCAACAACAATTCCTGCATCGATGGCCTTTTTGATTGATGGTTGAAGTCTATCGGGGGCATGTCCTAGACCAGTGCCTTCAATCATAATTCCCTTGTAGCCCGTTTCTACTAAATGGTCGATTGTTAACGCTTCAATCCCCGGATTTGTCTTCACAAGAGCCACCTTCTCTTCGAATTTGGGTTTTAGAGCAAGTTTTCGTTCTGCATTTCTTCGTAATAGTGGAGCTCGCAACTCTTTGATATCTTCTCCAGTCACACTGAATATTGGATAATCATTGACTGATTGGAAAGCATCACGGCGGCTTGAATGTAGCTTTCGGGCACGTGTTCCTCGATGCGCATGAAGATAACTATCCCCAATTTCTGCATGCATCAAAACAAAAACTTCGGCAGCATCAGCTCTTGTAGCTAAATTAATCGCACCAATCAGATTCATCGCGGCATCGGAGGATGGACGGTCTGAAGATCTCTGTGATCCAACTAGGACTACGGGAACCGGAAGGTTTTGGAGGGCAAAGGATAATGCTGCGGAAGTAAATCCAAGTGTGTCAGTTCCGTGTGCGATTACAACTCCATCAGTTCCATCTTTTATCTCAGAAGATACACTACGAGCTATTTTGGTCCAATCCGAAGGTAGAATATTTTCTGACAAGACACTCATAATGACTTTTGCATTAACTTTAGCGTAATTCCGAAGTTCTGGAACAGTATCATAGAGATCCTGGGCTGACAGGGCAGGGTTAACAGCACCTGAACGATAGTCCACTTTGCTAGCAATGGTGCCACCTGTGCTTAGAATTGAAGCTGTAGATAGACCCTTGATATCGGGTTCCTTTTCGACTGACACTACTCGTGTCTTCTTTCCAGCCTTGATTCTGTTTACCTCAGATTCTTGGTCTAACTTTATGCCTATATTGTAGCCACTTTCAAGCTTGATAATGACATGAAATTGATCACTGCCAACTTGACTACGAGGCATTAGCACTCCCACATATTCTTCTCCATCCTTCTTGATACTAAAAGTATCTCCAACTTTGATATTGGAACTGGAGAGCTTCTCTAGAACCAGACCACTATAACCCGAATTATCAAGACTCAATAGTATCCTCACCTTCGAGTTCGAACTCAATGAAGTCAGATGACTCATAAAAGGCTTCGTCATCATAAATCGTGATGTTTAAAGAATGCCTAAAACTATGAACGCGCCAAATAGTGTGAAAACTAACCCAACAACTCTCTTCACAGTTTTGAGTGGAATCCTGGTTGCTACACGGTTTCCGGCCAGTGCACCA
This sequence comes from uncultured archaeon, assembly GCA_964590575.1. Classification (GTDB taxonomy): domain Archaea; phylum Asgardarchaeota; class Thorarchaeia; order Thorarchaeales; family Thorarchaeaceae; genus SMTZ1-45. The sequence continues at coordinate 890 of CAZPWM010000006.1, read as the reverse complement.
AGTGAATTCACAATGAGGAATCCTATGATGGATCCTATGAGTACTAAAATTGCAAATGTGGATTGAGCCGCCAGTGCTAGAATTGCAATCTGGCTTTTATCGCCGAGTTCTGATAATAGGACAAGTGAAAACATACCAAACAATGTGCCAGGATTATCACATGTATCAGGCACATCAGAATTAGCTGTTGCTAGTGTATAGATTCCTATGCCAACAAACAGAATTCCTGATACATAGGTTATGATATTGAGAGAAAGTGTAGTAGAGAGGATATAGCCCACGATCACGGCGATAACCGATGCAGTAGCCAAGGCAAGTATTGTAGCGATAAGAACTAGTCCAGGTCGTCGATATTGAGCACTAAGACATATTGTAGTGAGCATTGTCTTGTCACCTAGTTCCATCAGGAAGACTAGTCCTGCTGAAGTGAGTAGGGTCTGAATAGGCATTATAATTGTCCTCATTTTCAGATTGGTTTTAGAAGTTGAGATATGTGTCAAAACATGTGGTGCGGGAGGTGGGGTGTCCGGAGTCAGAGAGCATCTCTGAACTCTTTCGAACCCACGAACTCCTACGAGAGCGGATAACTTATCGTGACCCCCTAGTTTGTTACGATCTTAAGTCCGCCGCCTTTGACCGGGCTTGGCTACTCCCGCTGTGCTCAGTCAGGCAAGCGATAATCTACTTTTTCTGGAGGAGCTCACCGCGTTGCTACTTTGCGGCATACTGACACTTCAACTCTTTGGTGTGGAAGCAACCATCTGTAAAAAGTGGTGGGGCGGGCCGGATTTGAACCAGCGACCCTCGAACGCATTGAGTATGAAACTCAATACAGTTCTCGGTGTAAGCGAGACATCATAGCCGGGCTAGACTACCGCCCCTGAAAGAGT
>CAZPWM010000005.1:0-63001 GCA_964590575.1 uncultured archaeon | reverse complement strand
GACACTACACCACGATCGTACTAATGCGCCTTTTCCCCAGACCTGTACAATCTTCTTGCCCTTGAGTTTCTTACCTGCATGTTGTCTGTACCCCATAACATCAGCAAGACCTTGACAGGGATGAAATCTATCATGAGCCATTGAAACAATTGGGATGCTAGCATTGTCAGCGTACTGCCTCAAAAGCTCATCCCCCTGACCGTAATACTCAATGGCAGTCTCAAGAATCCTAATTCCGATTCCCACAGCATACCTACTCATCACCTGTGCCGCATCCTCAACCGTTTCTCCAGCGGATTTTCCAGATTTTAACCTCATTGACTTCGGTTCCAGAAACTGCGCATGTCCTCCAAGCTCAGTAGCTGCAGCCTCGAACGACTGCCGGGTCCTGACACTTGGATTATAGAAGAACATGAAGAATGTCCGTCTATCAAGACAGTTGTTCATGGGATGGTCATATCGATTCGCCTTCATCTCAAAAGAGAGGTCGAGGGTCTTCTCGAGCTCTTCAACACTCCAGTCTTGTGTTGTAATCAGATCGCGTCCGTACAGGCTCTTCATTATAGTCACATGACAACTGGACTCTATCTGATTTTTGAGTCTATCGCACAAAAGAGGATTGTCCTGTCATCTGGAAAAAGGAAAAAGAAGATAGTTGATCCAATGACTCGAAAGTCACTGGATCTCTTTAGTTTCTAGTATTCTGAAAAGTGTAGCATGAAGTAGCCCTTTTCGTGTTGACAAGCTGGACACATGTCAGGTGGGTGGTCTCCTTCATGGATGTAACCACAATTGTCGCAGCGCCACTTGACCTTCTCTTTCTTCTTGAAGATTGAACCATCTTTAATCTGGTCAGCTAAGGCAAGGTAGCGCTCATGATGCCAGGATTCTGCGTGGGCAATCATTCGCCACTGGTGAGCGATTTTAGGAAAACCTTCCTCGTCAGCAACCTTTGCATAACCCGGATACATTTCGGTGAATTCAAATTTCTCTCCAGCGGCAGCATGTCTGAGATTATCCTCAGTACTCTCATAGGACCCACTGGTTGGAAAGTCCCACTCAACTTTGAGCGCTTCTGTTGCTCCACCTTCCTTCAGATACTTGAAGAATCTCTTAGCATGTTCCAACTCATGACCTGCAGTTTCTTCGAAGATAGCAGCGATATGAGCATAGCCTTCCTTCTTGGCAGTCTTAGCTGCCATCGTATATCGATTGCGAGCTTGAGACTCACCAGCAAAAGAGGTTAGCAGATTTTTCTCGGTTTTTGTCCCCTTTAGATTCATTAACCTCATCTCTCTCAGTGGAGTATATCCTCCACCATGTTTCTACGCTTTCGCGAGAATACGATGGGTTACTTCAACTCGTTAATAAGACTGTTCTTAGACTAAACTAACTTGCAATCGTATCTTAGTTGATTCTCTTTGCAATGACATTTGCAAGCTCTTTGATCAGTTCGTTCTCTTCTTCGCTTGCACGGGCTTTGACACGAATGACTGGTTCAAGAATCTCCTTCTTCATATCTGTGAACATGCTCTGAAGTTTCTTGACTCCACCACCGCCCCAACCATAGGTTCCAAACAGTGCAATTGTGTTGACCGGAAATCGCTTCCCTTCTACCTCATTGACAAAAGCCCAAACCTTAGGATAGGGATGTGCATCATATGTTGGTGTTCCGACAACAAGGACACTTGCACGTACAGCGTCTGTGATTATCTTGCTCATGTCGCTGTATGCCACGTTGTGCAATTTCACTTCTACTCCTAGATCAACGAGCTCTTTCTTGAGCTTCATAGCAATGCGGTAGGAGTATCCATACATTGTCCCAAAAACAATGGTGCAGTATTTCTCTAATTCAGGGCGAGTCCACTCATCGTACCTGCTAATTATCCACATCGGATTCTTGCGATAGATTGGTCCATGACTTGGAGCGATGACCTTGATTCCAATTCCAAGTTCTTTGACCTTTGCCAGCGCACGTTGTACAAATTTAAAGTAGGAGGTTATAATCGCAGATACATACCGTCGACTTTCCTTCTCAATCAGACGTAGGTCAATCTCATCATCAAAGTGCTTTCCATTCAGTGCACCGAATGAACCAAACGCATCACAAGAGAAGACTACCTCATCCTCTACGACATATGTCATCATAGTCTCAGGCCAGTGTAAAAATGGAGCATGTAGAAATTTGAGAGTCTTTGAACCAAGGTTTAATTCTTCTAAATCCTCAACCAATTTTTCCTGTAATGGTACATCATAGAATGATTTCTGCATTGGTGCAGCCTTTGGTGTATACACAAGCGTTGCATTAGGTGCTAGAGCTGCAATATCAGGTAGAGAGCTCGTATGATCGGGTTCCATATGGTTCAAAATGATATAATCGATTTTTGCAGGGTCAATAAGCTCACGAATGTTATTGATCCATTCATCGGCCCATGGACCTTTCACGGTCTCAATAAGAGCAATCTTATCATCTACAATCAAGTAGCTATTATATGAAACACCAAATGGTATCGACCAGAGGTTCTCGAATAACTCTGTATGATGATCATCAACACCGATGTAATAGATTCCCTTTGTAATCTCTCTATGCATTCATTTCACCAAGCATTTCATGATATCCGAGCAGGCGTCGAGGGTCTGAAGATAAAAGACCTTCCCTCTACTCGTCTTCTGGTTACATGTTAACCATAGTTAAATATTTTTCGTCGTGGAGGATTTCGATGACCTATACTCTTTAACTAGGTCAAGAAACGAATAGCCCACGAGAGCACCACTTCCTCCTAACAACCCTCCAATCAATATTGACAGTGAAACAATAAATCGACCTAAACCAGACGCACTAATAAGCGTAGCAAAAAACTCAGCAATAACATAGGCTTGATAGAATTGAACTAAGATCAAAAATAGAATCGACCAAGCCACACCAACTCCTAGAAAACCAGCAATGAATGCATGGCTGTGTCGTTTTACATAGACGCAACCAAAAGCCCCTGCAAGTATCATTAATTCCCAGTGGCCGAGAAGTTGCAAACCTATTGCGATTAGTGTTGTGATCAGGCACGAGTAACCAATACCAGTATCATGAAAGTATTTCTCATACCAGTTCCAACTCAATCTTTCGAATCTCCATTCCACGTTGGATTTAACCTAATTAAAATAAACTTGGGCCCAATATGAATTTTGAAGAGGTTGTTTCGAAACCTTCTCGTTATGAACAATCGAACATAACGATATGAATCAAGATGACATATCGATTATAAGGGAGTTTGCGTATATGTTCAATAGAGAAGGAGGATTTTCAATGAGCAAGGTACTTCGTATAAACATGGAAGATCTCTCACACAGGTGGGAGAACGTAAAACCCGATCATAAGACGCTTGCTGGTCGTGCATACACCACTGCGATTCTTTCAGAGGAAGTGGATCCAACCTGTCACCCACTCAGGGAGAACAACAAGATTGTTATTTCGCCAGGACTACTTGCAGGGACTTTAGCACCATCCTCAGGTAGAATGAGTGTGGGTGCAAAGTCACCACTGACTGGAGGAATCAAAGAAGCAAATGCTGGAGGATTGACTGGAACCAGACTGGGAAGCATTGGTGTGAGGGGTATAGTTATTGAAGGAGCTCCGCCAGATACCAAGGACTGGTATAGCATTCTTATTGGTAAAGACAAGTGTGAGATAATCAAAACAAACGAATATGCAGGGATCGGTCTTTACGAATTAATCGGTAAGGTCTGGAAGAAGTATCCAACAAAACCCGGAATCATTGGTGCTGGTATCGCTGGACAGAGGTTGCTCAAATGTGCCGGAGTTTTTGGCAATAATATTGAGAACTCAGATCCAGGCAGATATGCAGGTCGAGGGGGACTAGGTGCTGTGTTTGGTTCCAAAAGAATTGTAGCTATAATCAGCGATGGGACTGGAGGAACTAGACCTGAAGCAAAAGACCAAGAAAAGTTCGATGCAGCAAGAAAGGTCTTCGTCAAGTCGTTAAATGCTCATGCTGTGACAGGCAGGTTGAATGACGACAAAGGCGAGCCTTATGGTGGTCTCAAGAACTACGGAACAAACATTCTTCAGAATATCCTCAGTGAGGCAGGAGGATTACCAACCAAAGGGTTTAGTTCAGGTAGGTTCGACAAGGCTGCAAAGATATCTGGTGAAGCGGTACATGACCTCGTTGATAGGACAAAGGAAAAATTTGGCGATAAAGCAGAAGGTCGGTATGCACACGCTTGTCACCCCGGTTGTGTAATGTCATGCTCTAATATTGTACCATATGAGAAAACAGGGAAACTTCATGTTTCTCCACTTGAGTATGAGACAGCTTGGGCATTTGGTGCTAATCTCGACATTGGCGTGCTTCATGATGTTGCAGAGTTGAACCGTTTGTGCAATGATATTGGGCTTGATACAATAGAAGCAGGAAATACAATTGCGATGTTCATGGAAGCTGGGATTATTCCTTATGGTGATGGTCCAAAAGCCATTGAGTTATTAAAGAAAGCCTACGATGAGAAATCAGTTGATGGAAGGCTTGTCAGCTCAGGAACGCAAACTGCTGGCGAAACGCTAGGTGTTACCAGAATTCCGGTAGTCAAGGGTCAAGCACTTCCAGCATACGACCCACGCCCTATCAAAGGAATTGGCGTAACATATGCGACAACACCTATGGGTGCAGATCATACGGCAGGATACACAATAGCGGCTGAGATTCTAGGTATTAAAGGCACGGTTACAGATCCTCGTGCTCTGAAGAAGGCGGAATTGTCTCAAGCTTTCCAGGCAACGACAGCTTACATAGATTCCATGGGTTACTGTTTATTCATTGCATTCTGTATTCTCGATGATGATGATGGATTCAATGCAATGAAGGATACAGTTGACTCATTCTTAGGACAGAGCATTGATGTCACAAGCTATGGTAAAGACATACTGAGAAAAGAACGGGAGTTCAACAAGAAGGCTGGTTTCACAGAACAGGATGATAGATTACCAGAGTTCTTCAGAACAGAGTCCTTACCTCCCCACAATGTGGTCTTCGATGTTCCTGATGAGGAACTAGATGCTGTCTTCAAAGATATGTGAATCTTCAAGGGGGATTAGATATCCCCCTTGTTTTTCTTCATACCATTAGTATTATCTGTACTGTCACTTTAGTGGGAGTGATGCACATGACTAATGATTCCATTGAAATCCACCTCTATGGGCGTCTCCGAAAGCTCGTCAAAGGTAGTCGTCCAGATGAGGATACTGTACTAAAACTCGATTTTCAAGAAGATGAAAGCTTTGAGCAACTTGTAAAACGTTTGGGATTAAGTCTGTCAGACATTGGAGATTGTTTTCTTAATGGTACATTGGCGAAACACAAGGACGTGATTCCAAAAGGAGCACGGATTGGTTTATTCCCTTTCAATATGGTCTTGTTATGTGGTGGACAACATCTCAAAGGACATGGGTATACTCGTAAGGATGTTGACGTAGACTACTATGGGTGAATCCAATGTTAGTTCAGGTCAAACTCTATGCGACCCTCAGAAAATTCGCACCTAATGATGTGGAGCTAGGCAAGGCATTTCTGGTGGAGATTGACGTGGCAACAATTAGTGGAATTCTCGATAGATTAGGAATTGGGAAAGAGCAAGCCAAAATCATCATGGTCAATGGAATCCGTATCACTAATCTTGACCACAAAGTATCATCAGATGATGTAATTGTCATATTCCCACCTGTTGGTGGGGGATAATCTACATTTTCCTTCGGAGTATTAAGTTAGTCTTTGAAATGAAATAAAAGCAGAATTATTGAGTATCAAGGTATCAGATGGAAGTTGCATAAGTTGAGGAAGAAACTTAGCCTACTCATACTTGTTTTGAGTTTAGTAGTGGTTAGTGTTGATGCATGGGATCAGACTCTGACAGCAGAAGAATTGCCCATGGGAACTCATGATATCTTATTGGATGCTGTTTCGTGGAAGTCATTTCCTATTAGGTGCATTGCAGGGGATACTCTCTCAGGAGAGTTCAGACTCAGCAGTAATGGTGATCTCTTTATTGGCGACCAGACCAAGTATGATAACTGGCTCCTGACTGGAATTACCATTCTGGTTCTAGACGAATCTAATTATGTTCTCTGGATCAATGACCAACCTGCATATCCCTTGTATGAGAGAGATGGGGTCGTTGAGCTCTCCTGGACTGTTCAAATACCGAGTGATGGAATCTGGTATGTTGTTTACCTTAATGATTCAATCTTCATGAAACAGGTTGAGGGTAGTATTGAGAATATCTCACAAAATGGATTCACTCTTGCTGTGACCATTATTGGTTTGATTGGTCTTTCATCTCTTCTAATAGTGTCATTCTTCCTCTGGAAGAAAAAGTAAGAGAGCTGTGGCAGAGCTTGCCACAGCAAGTCAACAATTCTGATCCAATCGCGGTTTCTTCTTAGCCAGCGTCTAGTGCCGGAGTTTGGTCTTCTCCTGAATCAGTTGGTAGAAACTCGTCTATCAATTCGTAGAGAGATCGGCCGAGCATACCACCAAAACCTCCAAGCAGCGCACCAATGAGGACGCTTATCACAATGACAATTGCTCCAAGACCTTCAAGACCTAGAAGTCCAATGAAGATGTTAGCTACAGCCATCGCCTGAGCAGTTATTATCAGATAGACAAAGAGGAAACTCCAAGCAAGTCCTACACCTAGAAATCCTACCAAGAAGGCTTTCCTGATTCTCCTCACAAAGAGTGCTCCTAGTGCTCCAGCTATGAGCATTAATTTCCAGTCGCCAGCCAGCTGGAGAGCTATACCGAAGACAATGGTAAGCACTAGTGCAGCTAAGAATCCAACGTCAGGAATTGTGTCATCAATTTTTCCCATTTTTTAACCTCCTATGGTACAAAAGTGATAGTCCGCTCTATCAGAGTGTTATCTGTGTCTGCAGTTCTAAACGCATCTGCTGTCGAATAGAAGTACATCTCATGGTATCCGTGTTGCTCAGTGACTTCGTTGAATGAGTTCCAGATCTCAAAGATATCATCCCAATGAGGACTGAAAATGTTACCACTTTGTCCACCTGGATATGCCATGTACGACTTCCCAATGTTGCTTAGATCTGCGATGAGTCTTGTTGAGGGACCATGAGTGACAGTCCATCCACTTGCAACATCGATTGTGTTTTGTCCTCGGCGCGGGCCACCTCCAATGTAAGTGAATCCAGCGAGATGATCAATGAAGATAATGTGACGGTTACCATATGTCCAATCAGGTTCATCTTCCCACTCAGCTGTGAGCGTATCGATTGCTTTGAAGAGAGCTTGAACAAGTATCTCATCACGGGTCTCGACTGGAACTGTAGTGTGGTCATCGAGGTAGTAAGTATTGTTGGTCACAATCAATTCTTCCAAGATTGGTGTTCTTGAGAGTGGTAATGCAGTATTGATAGAACTGATCTCGTCAAACGTTTCTTCGTGAATTGCATCTAGGAGATACATCCAGATTGTCGGTGCCACTAAGTCTGGTTCCATGTCAAAGCCCCAGACTCGCAAAAGGTCAACAGCATCAGAAATTGTTGTATTTCCATCACCTACGACATCCCACGCATCAATGACGTATGGCACGATGACTTCAGCCCGGACCTCAACAACATCCGCTTGGAACCGTTTCATGTCATTCACTGATATACCATCATTATTGTCCAAAAGATAGAAGATGCGTCGTGCTCTGTATCCGTTCGCCTGTGGGCCGAGAATATCATACCCATAATTGCTTGGTTCGATTGTTCTCTGGTTGGCAGACTGAACAAACCCTCGAGCAGGGTTAATCTCTCGTGGATTGTAGGCATAGGGGATATTACTTACCATTCCCACTGAATCGTTCAATGCCACGACTGGATATTCCCCAGTATAACCAGCTCGCACTGGAAACCGTCCAACAACAAGCATGGCGATATTTCCAGAGTCATCTCCAAACACACAGTTCTGAGCTGGACTGTCCCACCAATACATGGCATCAATGAACTCATCTAGGCCATCAGCTTTCATAAACTGACCAGCTGCAACCATCTCGTGAGTTACTCCAGAGCCAGTCCAAGTCATTGCCAAGTTCGGATTATCCTCACCATCCAGGTTGTAGGTGTTTAATACAGAATCAATACAGGGACCATGAACAGATTCCTTTACAGTGAATGGAATGACTTCACCTTCCTTTGTATGGATATTTTCTTGGTGAATCGTGAAGTTTCTGTAGGCACCATTGTACATGTATTGATCAGGATTTGAGGGGTTAAGCTGTTCAACGAAAATGTCAGCGACATCTGCACCAACATTAGTGAAGCTATAAGCCACATGATCATTATGACCGATCAAAACTGCTGGTAATCCAGGAAAGGTTGTGCCTGTGATATCGAGCACTCCAGGAACAACAATATGAGCTTCATACCAAACGGATGGGGCTTGGAATGTTAGGTGAGGATCTCCAGCGACAATGGGCATGCCTGTTGAGGACTTTGACCCATTAATCGCCCAGTTGTTACTCCCAACAAAATCCATATCACCTAGCGGATTGATTACCTCATTCATTGTATTGATCAGTGCTGCCAATTTCTCATCAGGAATTACAGCCTCGCCTGCAAGAGCCATACTGGCATATTGACCAGGGTCATCAGTTGCAGGAGCCATTCCGGGAGCAAGTGGATATTCAGCATAACTGATGTTTACCTGCTCTTGCACAATCGGAATTGTATAGGGCATTAGGTCTGGAAATAGGTCATTGTAGATGGTGTCATTGTCAAGTGTATTTCGAATCCACTGACGTTGAAAATCTGGAATTGAACCCGATAACCCCCACGTCAGCATCTTAGCGTTGACAAAACAATCTACAGGTGTCCAAAGTTCAGGAGTATATCCAAGCACCTTGAACTCGATGGGCATAGTTGCACTTGTCAGGGTTCGGATGAATGCGTTCGCACCCTCAACTTCCGCATAGATAGCATCAAGTTCTTCAGCCACTTCAGGATAGGTGGCTGCATTTGCTTCATACCAGTCTAGGGTCTCTTGAGCAGAACGTTTCAATCCAATTGTTCGGTAGAACATGTCTGAGCTAGCAGCATATCCACCAACAATCTCACTGATTCTTCCAGCCGCAAAGAAATTCTGCATCGTAACCTGAAACAGTCTATCTCTTGCATGCATATACCCCAGTGCCATCATAGCATCATGGACGGACTCAGCATAGATATGCGGGATTCCCAGATGGTCGATAATGACTTCAACTTCAGCATCTAGACCTGTTAGGGTAATTGTTTGGGACCCAGGGTCTGGAGCACCGTTGTCGAAGATTCCACCAACTGGTTGAATGATGCCTAATCCTCCAGTCAATGGTCCAATTGGCATTGTCAAGATAATAATCAATGCAATCGGTCCAATGAGCGAGAGTGCTAGGTTCACAACCTTTCTTTTCATTTTCTCTCCAACTCTCATTAGTTCAATTCAGATGATATGTGCGTCGCTCCCTTTAAGCATTAGGAGAGATGGTTCGATTGAAAATATTGCTAAATCGCGACATCTTCGTAGTCAAGAACACCAATCTGTGCGGTCATCTTCCATTCATCCTTGACCTTTGAATAGATCTTACAGGTTCGGCCAATCCAACGATTATCGTTTCCTGAAGAATCACGCCAGAGCGTGTCTATGTCGACAACCACAAAAGCCCCATCGCTTTCTTTCGAAACCTCAATTCTCTTGATAGTTCTAATATTGTGAACGAGTTTGTGAGTATCAAAGAGGTCCTGCCAACCTTGACGCCAGCGTGCGTCATCATAGCGGCCCCATTCAAGAACCCAGTTTATGGGATTATGTGTCTTTGAGTCAGGAGGCCAAGGCCAGACCATGTCATGATGAAATACGGTCATTAGAAGGTCAACATCCTGTGTATCCCAAGCCCGAGTTTCCCTGTTGACAATCTCTTCAATCTCAAGGACTACAGTTTCCATTACTACCACCAAGTGGATTCAACATTGATTCTCGTGCTTTAAAAGAACATGGAGGAGAGGACTTCCTTGCAAGAACGCTCATCCCTGATAGAATGATTACTCAAGCCAGTATGATGTCAAACTTTGCTTGAACGAAATCTGGAACCCCGTTGGTAACCTTTTTCTATAAGTAAAGTTGCAAACTATGAGGTTGTGACCAATTATGGTTAAGACAGAAACCTTTCGTGGCAGGGACTTCATAACCCTGCTTGATTATACAAAGGAGGAGATCGAGACCCTCCTTGAGGTTGCACTTGATCTAAAGCGAAAATTCGCAATGGGTGAACCTCACAAACTTCTCGATGCAAAAACCTTGTTCATGATCTTTTACAATCAAAGCTTAAGAACTCGGAACTCATTCGAGGCTGGTATGACCCAGCTCGGCGGTCATGCCCACTTTTTAGACCCCAGCAAGATATATGCTCCAGCTCTTGAAGGTGACGAGAAGGCCTATTCTACCGAACGCGTATCTGATGTAGCACGTGTTCTTGCGAGAATGGGCCACGCAATCGCAATTCGTTGTTATGGAGACCCGGTAGGATGGATATATGGCAGAGCGAATGAGGTGATTCGTAACTTTGCGCATTGGAGTCACATTCCAGTCATCAACATGGAGGACGATATCTACCACCCATGTCAGGGTCTTGCAGACATCATGACAGTGAAGGAAAAGTATGGAACATTCAAAGATGTGAAGTTTGTCATGTCTTGGGCATACTCGCCATCTGTTCACAAACCACTAGCAGTCCCACAGAGCGCAATTATCGCCTCAACAAAAGTGGGAATGGACACGGTGTTGGCTCATCCTAAGGGGATGGAGCTGGATGATGAGATACTCAAGCAGTGCAAGATAATGGCTGAAGAGAACGAGTCCAGTTTCGAAATTGTGAATGATATGGACGAAGCATTCGAAGGTGCAAATGTTGTCTATCCAAAAGCTTGGACGTGTAAGGAGTTCATTCCACCATTCAATACTAAACCTGAGCTAGAGAAGTCACAAGCTGTGTTTGACAAGAACAAGCATTGGATCTGTGATGACGAGAAGATGAAGATTGCAGGACCAAAGGCTCACTATATGCACTGCCTTCCTGCTGACAGAGGCTTTGAGGTGAGTAATTCGGTCCTTGATGGTCCTCAGTCCATTGCCTTCGATCAAGCCGAGAATAGATTGCATGCCCAAAAAGCAGTCATGGCATTAACAATGCGTTAGTAGGTTCATTGTCTAGCTGTAGTAAGTCCGCAGCTAGACGTTTCTCTTTCTCTTGAGTACTTCGAAATACATATCTCATTAGATTCAAGACTATAGCGAGGGCTTAGTAGTAATGGCAATTGCGGGTCAATATAAACCTCCAGCCAAAGGTCGAAAAATAGATGACCTCATAAAAATACTCATGGTTGTGTCCCTTATCATCATGGTAAGTGGAACAATACTCATTGTTGTTCCTCCACAACCAAATCTGCCTATTTTCGATCCTCTTCCGCCTGCAGACGTTCAGCCAAGTCAAGAACCATTTTGGGAGAGCTTTGATAATATATCAATTAGTACAAGAATCAATTGCTACGTTTGGGATACTCATCAGATCGACAGATTCGACGTGAACCTTATTATTAGGGTAAACAACACGGGACCAACTAGTTTTTGGGATTTTCATCCAGTGAAGCTTTCGATATTCAGAGATGATCATTGGCATTACTACACTTTTGGTCTAATCCCATCGACAAATACAACCATAGAAGCGTTCTCGAATATTACCCTTTACTACGACGGGGATAGAACTCTAAATACCATTGAAGGCATAACACCGGAACAAGGGAGCATCGTAGCTTATGGACGTGTTCTGATTTCATATGAGGATCAAGAGATAATCGTTACTTCATCTTTATTCGAGGACTTCTTTCCAATTGAGTAACTAAAAAAACGGTGGAAATCCTACATTTAACGACGCCTATTTCATTCCCCCTAATTAGGGATATATGTTCAATTAGACATTGAGAATTGGTAACAGATAGATGACGGACCAATTAGAACTAATGGTGAAATATCTAGTCCATCTACAGTTCTACTCTGAGGAAGAGGATGTTCTTTATAGTCGCGATAAGAAACATCGGCTCTCAATAAAAGGAATTGGTCCAGTTGTCTTAGCGTTTGAAGAGGAGTTTAAACAACATCTACATCTCATCCGACGGAAAGAGTTCCAATCGTTTCTCAAGAGGGTTGCGAAGACTATTCCATTTGATGTAGAACCGGTTCTTATTCAATTCAATGATAATGTTCGAGAACTAGGGAGCCACAATCTCAATGATGAGTTATCTGCAAATTTCCTGATTGGCCCTATCCGGTCAGCTCTTCAGACAAGAGAATTCGAAGCTTGCATGTATAATATCAGAAGAGATGCAATAAAGCGTTTAGGGACTGATGATGCAAAAAAGGTAGTTGATAAACGCATCTCTGATTTTTATTCTAGAAACGAATTTTCAGTGTCTATGCTTCATAACCTTGCTCTCTTGAATCTGCTGACTTCACTTTTTGGATCAGAAGAGGTTCAAGATAGAGTAGGTCTTATTCTAGAGCAATTCTCAGAGGAATTAATCACCAAGTTATCGAAGTGACTGGGAGTGGTAATTCCTACTTTCTAAACTATAGCGTCATGTGGCTTATTTCTGATATGAGTTCTCACCTGAACTTCACCTAGAAAAGACGAAAGTTTCATGAGATATTTTGGAGATTGATTTCGAAAAAGGGATTTGAGCAGAGTGCACCGCCAGGAATTGTGGGGGTTAAGAGTTAAAGTGTTGAGTTTGTTGATTTTTAGGAAAACTCTATCTGTCGGAATGCCTCTGCTCTATGTTTTATGCGGCGCATGAGAAATATGGAATCGAGTATCACAAGGTCAGATATCTAATTCATCAAGACGCCGGAAGAACTCGCGAGTCAGAAAAGCGCGATACTTGAAACCGCCCCATCCTGAGTCTTCCATAAGTTGAGATACTTTTCCAACAAGTTGTTCTCGTGACATCACTGTGACATCAAAGATCTCTCTTGTGTCAATTTGTTTCATTTCCCCATCAACGGGTTCAGCTAGAAAGACAAGTGAACGCCAGGGAATCGTGCGATCTTTACAGACAACATTAAGTCGCATATCTAATACAAAATGAGTTAGATGAATCGTCAATCCAGTTTCTTCATGCATCTCACGAATTGCCGCATCTTCTAGGGGTTCACCAGGAGTTGCTCCACCAGAGGGAGCGCGGTATATTCCAGTCCTAGCATATTGTGGTTTCTGGATTACAACGAAATCGCCATCATTCCTACGAATGAAACAGGTTATGTCATGCAGACGACCCTTAGCTTCTGTACGTTTGACTAGATTACATTCAAAATCTAGAAAATCTGCGGTGAACTCGTGGATAATTGGTTCACCATATTTCTCCTTTAGTGACATTATCTCTCTGTCATTAATCTCGTTCAGTAGACTCGCCATCAAAAATCCAGTACCTAGGTGCATAAAGGTTGTGGGACGACAACCTTTTACGAATAGGATTCCTTAGTGTTATCACTGTAAATGGAGGATGTGGTCCATGGAGAAGAAGTTTGGTGCTGTGCTAGTTAAAACTTACATTGGTGACATCACCGAACTCGCTGTGGATGTGATTGCAAATGCTGCAAATTCGGACCTCTGGATGGGATCTGGCGTTGCGGGAGCTATCAAATCTAAGGGGGGTCAGCAGATAGAAGAAGAAGCTCTCTCTATGGGTCCAATTAGACCGGGAGAAGCTGTAATGACCACTGCAGGAAACCTGCCATCGAAGTATGTAATTCATTGTGCAGGAATGCCGCCAGGGGGAAAGGCAACCTATTGGAAAGTACTATCATCAGTTCAAGCTGCGCTAAATATCGCATCAGACCACAATCTAAGTTCCATAGCATTCCCTGCAATTGGAGCGGGAGTAGGAGGTTTATCTGGAGAACAATCTGCGAAAGCAATTGTTGAAGGCATAGCTCATTATACTAGGAGTCCAGGTTCAGTAAAGGAAATAACACTCGTATGTCTGAACAAGTATACCTGCGATTGCTTCTGTGACGCAGTCAATGAAAGTGAGGAGTAACGGTCTTGAATGGATGGTCTATAGGTAACTTCAGCATCAGTGTTGAGCTTGGACACGAAAATGATTCGGACCTCGATGTAGTTGTTAAGACAAAAGATATTTCGCTTGGGAATATAACTGTGAAAGAGGGGAGTAATGCAGAGCAGGTGTTATACTGGCCAAGAATCTCAATGAGCGATCCCGACCGACGGACACCTATTTTCGCAACTGCATTAGGAGCTCTAGAGAGAGCTGATGGTTTGAAAGCTCAGAAAGTAGGATTTTTTACAATGGGACTAGAGGTTTCCCGAATTCCAAGTTGGGAGGTTGCTGAAGAAATTGTGAAAGCACTTGCCAGTCATTCAAAGACAGAGAGCAGTCTCAATAGAATCCTACTGGTTGCTAGCTCACCTACGCAGATAAGCTCCTTTCAGTTTGCATTGAATAACATCGCAATTCTGACTCGGGAAAAGATTACATCTTGAGTCTACGGCGTGCAGCATCCGCAGAAGACACCAGTGGATCCCAAGTGTCGCAGATTGCTGGTGCATAGCAGTTCTCAAAGTCAAACAGCTCTGATGCGTCGATGTTTTGTTGTATTCCCAAAGTTAGAACATTGAGTCGCATTGCTGCATCCTCCTCTCCGATAAGCTGACCACCCACAAGTTTGCCGGTCTCTTTGTTGTAGAATGTCTTCACCTTGAGTTCTTTTCCTCCAATGTAGTATGGAGGTTTTGTACTGCCCTTCATAGAGCCCTTGACTACCGGAACCTCAAACCTTTGTGCCATATCATCGGTAAAACCGGTACTCGCTATTTCCAGCCCGAAGAGTTTAGTGACCTTGGCTCCGACAATTCCAGGGAATGTAACATCACCCCCAGCAGCATTAATTCCAGCTACTCTTGCTTGTCTGACTGCGACTGTACCAAGACCCCCAGCCATAGGGGCGCGGGTGATGAACTCAACATTCTCCGCACAGTCACCACATGCATATACCTGGTCAATATTTGTCATCATCTTATCATCTGTCTTGATACCTCGACTTTTTCCAATCTCGACACCCATTTTTTCCGCGAGTGTTGTGACTGGTCTGACTCCGGTCGCTACTACAACAAAATCTGCAGGAATCTCAGACACTTCGTGGGTCTCTCGATTTTGAACGACTACTGACTGTGGTGAATCCTTACCTTTGATCTCTTGCGCAGCTGTGTTGGTGAGAATCTTTAATCCGTGCTCTTCACAGTGTTCCTCAACAATTGCAGCCATATCTGAATCAACCATTGCGAGTAAAATGTGTGGAAGAAATTCGACGACAGTGACTTCAAGACCTCTCTCGTGGAATGCCTCAGCAGCTTCCATGCCCACTAAACCACCACCTATCACAACAGCAGTTTTTGCCTTGTTAACTTCAGCAGATAGTGCTTTAGCATCATCAAGAGTTCGTAAGCCATACACCCGTTTCTTGTCAAGTCCTTTAATGGGAGGATCGGCATTTTCTGCTCCAGTCGCGAAAACTAAGGCATCGTAGTTTAGTGTACTCTCATCACCTGCGGAAGAAAACACAAGCTCCTTTGATTTAGGGTCAATATTAGTAACTGTAACACCTAGGTGTGCGTCGATATTTAGTGCACCCCAGTTGTCTGGCGGCATCAGGACCAGATCCTCAAATGAACCGACTTTCCCAGATATTGTATAGGGAAGCCCACAACGAGAGTATTGTGAATACGGTTCTGAGTTGAAGATTGAAATCTCGACCTGTCTGTTGAATTTTCGTGCTTGGAGTGCAGCAGTAGCACCAGCTGCTCCACATCCGATTACTATGATTTTTTCGACCAATGGTATGAACTCCTCTCTACATGAATAACTGAATAATTTGGGTCTATGCTACTTTAACTTAAAAAAGTCGCGTGCAACACGAGATAGGATGAGTTGACTTAGGATGAAGAAATCTGTGAGTGAGATTGATTCTATAAGAAGAGCAAGTAAATTCAGACCAAAAGAGCGTCATGTTGGCACATTGGGTAATGATTTGTTCAAATTATTATCAGTGGTCATGTTGGTTCTTTTAATGACAATTCCAGTACTATCTGCGGATGTTACTGTAACAAATTCAGTGTCTATCAATGAACCAACTGATTTCCTTACACCAGCTGTTGGCGGACCGGACAACCTCCTGCATATTGCGCTATCCGGAGAGTATCGAGCTCACCCAGGTAGTACAAATGGATTACGGGGTTTTGCATATGTTAATACTGTAGAGGAAAAGCTATTCTTCACAGATCCTTTCAGTGGCGTAACACTGAATATAAGTGTAGGACCTGCCATCCCGAGTGGCCTCTATAGTTCTCTGATTGTTGCAGACATTGATGATGATGGGCATGATGAATTTCTTGGGTTAAAGAGACCTGATACCGCAAATGTCGAATTGTTTATTGTGGATTTCAACAATGACACCTTAACAGAATGGAGTTTTCCAGGTGTAAGTGCGAGTCTTCTTGGCTTGGGAGATTTTGATGGTGACACCCAACCAGATGCAGCCATCAATGTAAATGGTGGTAATTGGATGATCACTTTGGACCTCTCAACAGGATTGGTTATAGGAACTGCAGATGAAAATGGTAGTTTCCGGAACTACAATGCTATTGGTCGTTTCTCAGATCCTAGTGCAGACCAGATTGTCTTGACAAATACTACCGCACCTGTACATATTTGGGTTTTCAACGGAAATGGCTCAACTGCTCTAGACATGAGCATGTCAGTCAGCACGAGAGGCATTCAAAAAATGGATTATGGGGGAGGACTCTCTGATTTCTTTGTCACTGATAATTTAGGACACATTACGTTGTATGATGGTTCAGATTTATCTCAAATCTATCAGACAATTATCAGTCCAGTAGGCGGGCAGATTCAGTCCACAGTAGGTAATTTCACTGGAGATTCTCAGGAAGACATTGTAGCAGTGTCAACCTCCTTGCATACAGCAATGTTCATTGACGGAAGTAATGGGACTATCATTCGGGAAACACCCGATGTCTATTCTTACCTAAATGCACTGGCAACAGGCCATATTGATAATGATGAACTGACCGATGTTGCATTAGTGACCATTTTAGATAATCCTTGTTTCATTCATGGTCGCAACGCAGAGCTTGCATATGCAGAAACATTCATCGAGGATGTGGACACTCTAAAAGTGTACGACCTAGATGCAAATGGAATGGATGACATCTTCATCAACTATGGTTCTGATCTTTACATACTTCTCTCAGAGCCAGAGGCGCCGGTTATTACACCAGAACCACTTGACCCGTTTCATCCAACTGTTGAGGATGAATACGTTACTTTCAAGATTCTCATTGACGAAACAACCGCAGTTGAATCTGCAGAGCTTTTCATCAGAAAAGAAGGAACGCTCCTCTGGACTCAGCCACATAATGAATTGCTCACTCCGGACAGCGGAGATACGTATTTCGCATTTCTAGTTGGTCTTGAAGCAGCAACCTATGAGTATTATATCACTGTCCGAGATGTGTATCTAAATATCGGGTACGCCAACAATGAAACTCATCCGGGAGCGTTTGTTATTACAGGCCATCTTGCATGGCAGCATGACAAGTCAGAAACGTACAACAGGTTTGGTACACACAGCTTGCTAGCACTGGGTAACATGTCAGATGGAAGTCCTATCCTTTACAATTTGGAGATTGGACCTTCTGGAAAATCTTTGAAATTGAATCAATATTTTGCAGATGGGACGCTAATGGACTCGTATGATATTAGTTTCACCGGTACACTCTATGATTTTGCACTTCTCTCTGGAATGGTTGATGATGACTCAATCCTTGATCCCATAGCAATTGTAACTGCAGATATCGCTACTACCGTCTATGTCCTACATGGAAATGATTTCACACTATATCATTCACAGATATCACCAGTGTATATGAAGAATATCAACCTAGTTGAGGTCATAGATGGAAATGCAGATGGAAAAGATGATGTCTATTTGCTTCGGAATACAGATGATTTCACATTAGCCAGAATGGATAGTAGTGGTTCATGGACTGCAAGAATCCTCACAGATTCTACAGACAGTGATTTAGCACCACAGTTTATGATTGGAGCCTTTGATAGTGACGCACCCTCCAACAACTTGACCATTGTTCGTGGCGATACTTTCATTGAAATTGTAGACGGATCGAACATTATGGCATACCGTGCATTTGCAATACCACGAGCTGGGTTCACAAAGATTGAAGCTAAAACTATCAATACAATGGACCGTCTAGGTCCCAAGAGTGGAGAATTCGCATTCGGACTAACCTTCTGGACGGGAACAACACCAGAAACTAGAATATACTTGTTTGATGGTTCTGTGCAGAATCTAGGAGAAATGGACACATATTTCTTAGCAGGAAAGGATGTATCTTTTCTGCATCCATTTGACGTGGAACAAGATGGCGTTGACGAGCTTGTTGTCTTGGACGAGGTTGGTGAGCTATTGTTGGCTCGAGTAAATGGCCCACCATCTGTCGACTGGATAATTCAGGTTACAGATGCAAGCCCGCTCAGTGGTTTAGTCACAGATTTCGATGGTGATAATGAGGAGGAATTCATTCTATTTACCAAAGAAGATGGGCGACTAACCGCAATTTCAGCAAATGGGGATATTGACAGGACCGCAGTAGTTGGAGAGGTCTATGTACCAATACCAATTGGCAATGTTGATCCAGGAGAGGGACAAGAAATCGCGGCATATCCACTAGTCCAAGGTGTTGGAGATGTAGTGATTGGTGCCATCCGAGATCTAGATTGGTTTTATAGATTGACCGCGGTTTTTGACTATTCTCCATGGGTTGTAGAGCAAGGACAGCCATTCACTGCCAATGTGACTGTCACCAACATTTATGATGAAATCGTAGAGGATGCCAGTGTGTACATGAGTGCACACTTTATGACACCAGAAGGTCCAGGAGTGAACACATATGGGTTCTATTATGACTGGCTCTCAATGAAATATCAAGGGAGTACAGAAGCAGCATGGCCAATTGGTATGGCTAACTTGAGTATCAGGATTAACAATGGATTCTATCACCCACTGGATCAGACCTTTGTTGATGCTGTGACTGTTATCAGCAATCTCCATATATCAGTTCAAGCTCCAGCTCTTGTCACTCAGGGAGAGAGTATGAACCTTACAATCTGGGTTCTCGATAATCTGGGGGGTACGGTTGAAGATGCAACAGTATCAGTCATGATTGACGGAGTTGGGCAGGCAGCTACGCCCACGGTTTCAAACTATATTGTTGTCATTACAGAAGTTCAATTGAATGCGGGACCTCATATAGTTTCAGCCACTGCAGATCACGCTTATGCAACAGGAATAGGGATTGGAGAGGTTACAATTAATGTTCAGATACTGACTACGTCACTCACGGTTTTATCAGATTTCCCAGCTACTGCACAACAGGATGAATTAATCACCTCATGGTTCAATATCACAGGTGGATTAGGACAACCAATCCAAGGGGCTATTGTAATTCTCAGAAGTGGTCCAATAGTATTCGAACTAGTCGAGAGTTCAATTTTGGGGAGCTATATCTTTTCTCACAATCTTACTTTGGGCATTGGTTCTCATATATTCGAATTAGTCGTGCAGAAACCGGGTATAATAGGACCACCTGTTGCTGAGTTCAACTTTGAGTTGTTCGGAAACCTCACATGTAATGTGTTCTATGAAACGAGAGTAGAAGGAGGAGCCAATTTTGATATCACTGTGTTTGTTAAAGACAAATATGGACCTGTGTTCAACTGGACCTCGATTCAAGTTGACATCAATGGGACTCTCTATACAGCATATCAAACCGCCTCAGGAGATCCAGAAATCACTTTGTCGGTCATTGCAGATTTTCTATTAGGACCTGATACCTTCACAGTCTATGTTAATGCAACACACGCAACCCCATGGTTTGGGGTTCGTTCGATTCGTACATATTCTGATGCAGCAACAACGGCTGAGGTGATATCGACAGCAGGGTGGGTACTAATCCAAGGTGACCAGACAACAGTTGAACTGCATTTTGTTGATTGGAATAATAATCCTGTGGCTGGTGCCACGGTGACGGTCTTTGTCAAAGCACTTTCCTACAATCTATTGGTGAGTAGTCCAGGAGTGTATTCGGGAAACATATCTACCGTAGGTTGGTTACCCGGAGAATATGAGTACATTGTTTCCGTTGTCCATCCAGATGTTGAAACAGGAAACCCAATCAATGGAACTCTGACTGTTCTGGGCAACATAGCGTTCGATGTCACGTATTCTCCTGAAAAACCAATTCAGGGACAAGAACTGACTGTGTTTATTATTGCGACAGATGGTTATGGAAACCCAGTACCGGACCTCGAAGTAGTGATGGAATTCATGGGAATGCCCCCAATGATAGCATATCAAACTGAACAGATTGGAGAGTATGTCGTTTCCATTCCGCATATACCAACAAATGCAGGATATGGAGAGTTCATACTTACAGTGTCAGCAACAGGCGAGTTTGTAACAGAGGATGTGGACACAAATACAATCATAACGATTGCTCCGGCAACTCCAAACTTTGCAATGTCAACGAGCTCACTTTCACTTGGAGCCGGATTGTCATTTGTCCTGAGTCTCATTGGTATGGTCATCTACTTTCGACTGGCATCCTCCATGAGAGTTGAAGACAAGTCATTGGATGGTCGTAAGAAGTCAATCAGAAGTATGGACCGATTGTATCTTCTGATTGTCTTTGGAGCCGGAGCAGGTCTTGTTGGATCATACTTGATGTATACAGCAAGCAACTATGCAGTAGCTCTGCTTCTCACGGTAGCACTCCTCGGATGTTCAGTGCTTCTATATGGACTCTGGCTATATCGAGATGCTACAGATGCTGTGCTTGTTCGAGGTTCACTCAGAAGAGGAAGAATGATTATGGGACTGTGGCATCTGGTGTTCGTACCATTAGTCATATTCTTGATACTGATCTATGGTGTGGAAATCGATTGGTTCAAGGCGTACATCATAGACCAGTCATTTGTAATCGGAGATATCGCAATCCCATCAATCATGACAACCATCTTCACAGCATACATATCATCGATAATAGTCGTAGTAATTAACCTCTACCGCGAAGTGAGCAAGGGCATCAAGAAAATCGAAAAGATGGAGGAGGCTGGTACACCAGCAAGTATTGTTGAAGATGAGAAGACAACAATGGTGGGGAGGTTCAGCTCATCTATCAGAATCAAGTTCTTGATGTTCTTAGTGATTGTGGGCGCGACCACGGTCATGAGCATGGACTTCTTGGCAAGCTGGGAACTTGGCGTCATAATACTCTTGCCAGTTGCATTCCTCGTTGTGATACCTTTCATCTCATCAAAGATAATTCAGGTATTCAGCAAGATATCGAGAGGGAAAATACCAGCTGCTCCAACTGATGTTTAAAGCAATTGGAGAGAAAAGAATGAAGAGCGGCCCAAGCAAGGGCCGCCTGCTTTTTTCAGAAGATTCTCAATCTACTCGTCGTCAGAGAGTTCGTCTTCGTCATAAATCTCATCATCTGAGTCTAAGTTCTCAGTTGTTTCTACTGGTCCCTCTTCGGGAAGATCTTTTTCTGACTCGATGTCATCAGAAGATATAGTGTCTTCCTCTGCGACCTCAGATTCGTACTCATCGACCACTTCATCAGCGACTTTATCTTCCACTTCCGGTTCGTCCCCAACTTCCTCTTGCCTAGACTCCGATTCAGCAGCGGCTTCTTCTTTGGTTGGAAGCATCTTCTTGCCTTCTTCCTGATCAGCGACGAATCTCGCAATCTGCGTTTTCCTACTGATATAGAGAGCTACGATGACAGCAAGAGACAAAGCAGCACCAATGAGTGTGAGGGTAGTCAGCCAAGAACTTGAACTATCACCTAGCAGTTGCTGCCAAGTCACTACGAGAAAGGCTAAACCTGCAATGTTCATGACAAAGGAACGAAGTGGGGTTCCAACCTTGGTAATTTCAGTCACCTCAGTGTCAACCATTGCTGCTGCAATCACACCTGCGTTGTATTGAGTTGATTTTGTCTTCTTTGCCAGAGTCTTGACGTCTGTTGATTTCTTCTTACCCATCCATCGAAGAGCAGCGGGAACTTTTTCAGCGAGGAGATCGGCATAAGCAGCTCTAGCATCATCCTGTGTGAAATTACACTTCTTACACATATCCAACTTCTTGTTCCAGTTACGCTTACATTTAGGACATTTGTCTGCCTGCCAAGCGTCTGGTGCGACTTCTCGGAGCCGTTGTCGCAATATGTACTCACTGACACCACTGTCTTCTCGCCCTTCTTTCGTACCTTTCTTCATACTATCGAGCAATGAGAAGAGAAGTGGCAACGCACCTAACACTGTTAGATTTGGTAGCGAACGAATCTCAGATGCTTTCTTGTGAATTCCCCTAAGCTTGTATGCTGTCTTGAGACCTTCCCAAAGACTGTTGAGCCCAGCCGCAGCACCATAGACAGCACCAACTGTGGCAACTCCAGCTGTTATACCAGTAACAGATGTGATTACATCAAATATTGTTGATGGTAGCTCAAATGAGAATCGGTGCTGTAAATTGTTCACGTTCACATTCCCCTCAACATAGTACTGAAAGTCAACAGTAGCTTCGAAAATACCCGTAGTGAGATGAATGGGGCCAAGAACATTCAGCATCACTGAGAAATCCATTTCAACAGGTTCGGGTAGGGAACTTGAAGAGTTGGCTGGAATATTGAACCAACTGTTGTTGTGATTATCCTTTATTTGGATAGGGAACAATGCAAATCCTTGATACCAAAAAGTGATAGACCCACTCATGTTGAGATCCTGAGTCCATATATTCGCGAGTTCCATATCTAGATACATTGCTTCATCCATGTTCAGTGGTAGCGGATTTGTTACATTATAATCGAAGAAATTCAGTCCGTCCAGAGTAATGAGTACAGACAGTTTACCATCTGTAATCGGGTCAGTGGTTTGAGCATCAGCTGTGGTGATGCTTCCAGCCATCGTTACAAGGAACAAAGCTATGAAACCTATGAATAATAGGCGTGACGGTGAGTGACGCATGATACTATCTCATCTCCAATAGCAACGCTTAGAATTCGACTGATGCTTCAGAACTGAAAAGGGTTTTGGGGACCTAGCTAGGACTGGTTGGAGGAGTTGGTTCCTTAGTTCCTCGAATCAAATCTGCAACCTTTCTCGCTACCGACATGAACCCCTCACTTTTTCTCATTACACCATTCGCTCCGACTTCAGCTGCTTGATTTGCAGTACTGGGATCGAAGTATGCTGTTAGGAGATGAATGTTCTTCACACCAAGTTCCGAGAGTTTCTTTGTACACTCGATACCATCCATTCCTGGCATTTTCATATCCATTAAGACAATATCAAGCGATTGCCCATCATTATGTAGCTTGGAGGCTTTCTCGATTGCCTCTTGGCCCGTAGATGCCAACAGAAGCTCGAAGTCATCTAGAAACCGTTTGAGATAGACTAACATGACCTCATGAATGGCTGGCTCGTCATCCACTATCAGTATTCGAAAGGTCATGTGCATCCCACAGAAAAATGCTTAACAATGATTTAATTTCGCGACGCCTTAATAATCGTGTGTTATATGACTGAGCATCACTTCACGAACTTATTTATCCCAGATTACATTGCTCATTCAGTGAGGTTAGAATATTGACCTTTAACAGAATGCCTCTAGAGATATGGTTTGACGATTACCAGTTCGAAACTGATTATGATATTGGAGAGAGTGGTACAAAATTCCTGACAGTGAAGGAGCTTGATATCGATCTCGACAATGTAGAGCTACGATATGGATACCACCTTGGTCATCCCAGTTTAAGAAAAGAGATAGCAAAACAGTACAAGGGTAAATCTCTTGACAACGTTGCTGTCACTACGGGGGCTAGTGAGGCGAACTTCTCGATTATAGCTCATTTAGTGGGGCCAAAGGACCACCTTATCGTAGAGCATCCAACGTACCCCTCACTCTATCAGGTGGCACGGTCTCTCAAAAGAAACCTCACTCTATTCAAACTTGAGTGGAATGATGAATTTAGACCGGATATGGATAAACTCAGAAAGTTGGTAAAACCCAATACAAAACTGATCACGCTTACTCATCCCAATAATCCAACAGGTTCAGTAATTACAGAGGCAGAAATCAAAGAGGCGATTGAGATTGCGGAGGACGCAGGTGCCTACCTAATGCTTGACGAAACATATAGAGACCTCATGTTTGATTCACCCCCGCCCCCCGCTGCATCTATTAGTCGAAATGCGATTAGCCTGACAAGCATGTCTAAGACATGGGGTCTACCAGGCATTCGAATAGGCTGGGCAGTAGCAGACGAATCCATTATTGAAGCAATTAGAGCTGTGAGAGAACAAATCACTATTTGTAATTCAGCTATAGGAGAAGTAATTGCAAAAGAAGTACTCCACAAGAAGAAGGAGGTCCTTGCCGTAGTAATGAAAGCAGTTCGCATGAATTTCAAGATTGTAAAGGAATGGATGGAATCCCAAGATTGGCTTGAGTGGATTGAGCCCAAGAGTGGAGTCATCGGTGCGCCAAGACTGAAGAGAGGTGGGAGTACTGATGAGCTATGTAAACTGCTAGTCACCAAGTACAGAACGTTCACGGTTCCAGGTTCTCGAATGGAGCTTGAAGGCTACTTCCGACTTGGATTCGGTGGGGAACAGGATGAGCTGATCCAGGGTCTGAAACAATTAGGCAAAGCACTGAAAGAAATACACAGCTGAAGAAAGTGTGGTGTTCTTTAATTCCCAAGGGAACACAACTGTGGATGCGTGTCCATTTTGCAAGACGTGAGCGAATCAGTAGCAATTCCAGAAAAGGATTGGACTCTAATTTCGAAACTAACCGTTGAATCGAGAGCAGTCAATGTCAGATTCAGTGTAATCAAGAAAGGATCACAACGACAGGTTACTGCAAGAGCAACAGGGAAACCCTATCTTATCACTGAAAGTGTTGTAGGTGATGAATCGGCAGTCATTACTCTCACTCTATGGAATGAAGAGATAGAAGAGATAGAAAATGGACAGACATACGAATTGTTGAATGGGTATGTTAGCATATACGATGAATGTATGAGTCTTTCAAAGGGACGATGGGGAAATATCCGAATTGCTTCTAATGCAATTACAAAAGTAGAAGGAACAGTAAATATGAGCAGACCATTTATGGGAAGACCAAAACGCAGGAAACAGAGGAGGTCTCCAACAGGGCGTTCTTTCCAAGGCACTCCAGGAAGGGAATCAAAGGGATATTGCTCACGGAAGGGCTTTTGAGGTTGTTCGGGCATGGCACTTGTATACAGGTGCAACTGTCATGAAGCTACGAGTTCGAGATGAAACAATTCCATACCCACTGTTCTCATTAAAAGGCAGACTAAGACTTAGTGGTCTTAATGAACGGGGCATCTCGGAAATCATGAATGAATCATCAATTGCAAAGATAGAATCAGAGAAGGACTTACTTGGACACATCAGAAAATCTCTGAGTTCATACCAATCTTCTATCATAAGTAATTTTGATATTCTCTCAAGATATGATGACCTTAGAGGAAAGTTACTGGATATTCCAGCAATCGTTGTTGCTCTTGAGGGGGCTTCCGCTACAGGCAAGTCTCTGATAGCACTCGAACTTATGCATGATCTCACAGCGACGAGATTTATCAGTACTGATTCAATCAGACAGGTTCTTCGAAGCATCTACACTGAAGAACAACATCCTGAATTATTCTGTCACACTTACCAAGCACATAAGTGCAGACAAGCAGGACAACAGAGCTTGAAACCAGTAGTCAGAGGTTACATAGCTCAGTGCGAAATCATTACACCACACATTGTCGCCATGACTGAAAGAGTAATTGCTGAGGGGGCTATTTCAGTCATTGAAGGCGTCCACATTGAACCAGGATCTCTCCAAGATCTAAGTTCTGGCGTGTGTGAGATTTTAATTAATCCAGATAGAGAATCACACAGAGCAATGTTTGCAAGTAAGCATGCGATTGGAAAACTGAGGACAGTTTCTGAGGATATAGCGGTCCGGGATATGGAGTTCGAGGCTACACGGTTGATTCAGGAATACATGATTGATAAGGCTAAGAAGAGGAAAGTTACGATAATTCCTTTGACAGGATATGATGATGCACGAAAAGCAATCTCAACTTTCATAATCTCAAAAGCAAGGGGAATACTTAGTTCCTTTGAGGAAGGTAGCACATCATGACTTGGAAGAATGAATCATTGCATAAATTGTTCAATCCTCAATCAATTGCAGTAGTTGGAGCTTCAGACAAACCAGACAAACTCGGTGCGCTTACTCTGCTCGCGCTTCAGACATACAAGGGGGATCTTTACCCCGTGAATCCACGACTCAAGAAGGTTGGAGATTCAAAATGCTATCCTTCAGTAAGTGATATTGACAAACAAGTAGACCTTGCAATAATTGCTCTTGGTCCACAATATATCATCTCGACACTTACCGAATGCGCAAAGGTCGGTGTGAAGGGAGCTATCATCTTCTCAGCAGGTTTCAAAGAACTTGGAGGTATTGGCGAGGAGCATCAGCGCAAAGTTCGGGAAGTTGCTGATTCTGGACACATTGCAGTAATTGGACCAAACTGCCTTGGCGCAGGGAATTGCAATATTAATCTGAATGCAACCTTCTTCCCACACCCCACACCAATGAAAGGCGGCTCAGTTGCGATGGTGAGTCAGAGTGGGGGCGTCACAGGAATGATGATCTATCGAGCAGCAGACTCGGACCTCGGGGTATCGAAGTTCGCAAGTATTGGAAATCGTGTCAACATAGACTTCCACGATATGTTGAGATATCTCAGAGAGGACTCAGACACTAAAACCATTTGTCTCTTTATCGAAGGCACTGAGTATGCACGGGAGATGACTGAGGAGATTCAAAAAACAACTCCCGAGAAACCAGTTATCGTCTTCAAAGTAGGAAAGACTCCTGCATCAAGAGAGGCAGCATTAAGCCACACTGGCAGTCTGGCAGGTAATGCAGAATTGTATACTGCAGCAATGAAACAAGCTGGAGCCATTGAGGTAGGAGGCGTCAGTGAGATGATTGATACAGCTCGCATTCTTACCATATGCAAACATCGACCTAAGGGACGTAGTGTTGCAATTGTAACTCACACGTTGGGTATCGCTTTAATTGCTGCTCAGACCCTCGAGTCGAATGGAATAGAACTTCCACTTCCATCCAGAACAGTAGCAACGAAAATTCAGTCAAAGCTTGGCATGCCAGTTGATATTCCAATCAAGAATCCAATTGATCTCCTTGCACAGGGTTGGGCAAATCCTCGAATATTTGCAGAGTCATTTGAGTTGGTTCTGATGGAAGACCAGTTCGATGCAGCTATGATTGTTTTCTCACCAAACTACCAAGAGGGGATTGGTGGGGGAGTACCAATCAATGAGATAGTTGAGGCATCCAGAAAGGTTTCGAAACCAGTAATCAGTATCCTAACATCACCGGACACAAAAAAACCTCCTGGGTATGAGATTCTGGAGGCATCAGGAATCCCATTCTTCTCAAGTCCTCAAAGAGCTGCACAAGCACTCGCAAATGTGCTGAAACTCTCCAGATAAAAAAAGATAACCGCTGCATATAGCAGCGGTTTTGCATCACTTACCCTGCACTGTGAGGAGATCACTTTGTGCTTGAGGAATAAAATCTGGAACGTCACCATTCAGAGTGCCATCCAATAAAGCGCCATAAGCCGCCATGTCAAAGTGGCCATGTCCTGAAAGGTTGAACACTATTGTAGGTGATTCATTCTTCTTAGTAGCTTCCATAGCAATGTCAATAGTTGCCTTTATTGCATGAGCAGATTCAGGTGCGGGGATAATACCTTCCGACTTCGCAAAAAGCACTCCTGCATTCAAAATGTCAATCTGATTGAATGCCCTCGCGGTAATTCGCCCTTCTAGTACAAGGGCGCTGATCGTTGGAGCAACACCGTGGTATCTTAGACCACCTGCGTGTATTTTGGGAGGCGTGAAGTCAGCGCCCAAGGTGTGCATTTTCAATTTTGGAGTCAGGCCTGCTGTATCTCCAAAGTCGTATCGGTATTCACCTTTTGTGAGAGATGGACAGGCTGTGGGTTCTGCAGCAATGAACGTAGTATCACGGAATCGATTATCTACTATGAATGGATAAGCCAATCCCGCGTAGTTGCTGCCGCCACCAACACAACCAATGACATAATCTGGAGTTTCATCGACACTATCAAGCTGTGCAATGGTTTCTAATCCAATAACAGACTGATGGAGCATAACAAAGTTGAGGACTGAGCCAAGTGTATACTTTGTATTCTCATTGTGGATAGTGTCCTCAATAGCCTCGCTAATGGCAATGCCAAGAGTCCCAGGATGACCTGGGTGCTCTTTGTTGAACTTGCGGCCAAACTCCGTTAGATCAGAGGGACTTGGGACAATCTTAGCGCCATAAGTCCTCATCATAACACCACGGTATTGTTTCTGCTCGTAACTTATTCGAACCATGTAGACCATAGCCTCAAGCCCAAAATATGCACATGCAAGGGAAACTGCACTGCCCCACTGACCAGCACCTGTTTCGGTAGCCAACCGTTCGACCCCCTCTTTCTGAGCATAATAGGCTTGAGCAGCTGCAGTGTTCAGCTTGTGGCTACCAGTTGGAGAAACGTCTTCTCGCTTGTAATATATCCGACAATGAGTCTTTAATGCCCTTTCGAGTCCAATCGCTCTCTGTAAAGGCGTTGGTCGACCTGATCTCATGAGAATTTCTCGAACTTCTTCAGGTATAGAGATGTTCTTCTTGGTAGAGACCTCCTGCATGACACACTCTTTTGGAAAGAGGGCAATTAGAGCTTCAGGACTAACTGGTTCCTCTGTAACCGGATTAATTGGTGGCGGAAGAGGATGCTTCAGATGTGGTAGAATGTTCAGATATTGTTTCGGTGTATCTTCGACATCCAATTGGATTCTAGCAAGTTCTTTATTCATAATTCAGTCTCCGGAAAAGAACCGAATCTGAGTATGGAGTGTCCTCTGAGCTACTGTCACGGATGAAGCAATGGGCTGCGTCAGACATGGAATATACAATCTATCAGAAGAAGATGATAGTGTGCCTGTGCCATGTAGCATACAGACTAAACGGGTCCCGCAGGACCCAAAAGCCATTGGCCAAGGCACGCTCGTATCATGTTTCCACATTCAGAAACGGTTGTAATCGTCGTTTGAAGCGTCCTTATAAGCATTACGCATATATGTCCATCGATGTACGTAAATGTACATCGCTTAATTCCGCTGTTTCATCTGTTTATATGTAACTACCAAATCGCTTTTGAATGAAATTCCTCAGGTTGTATGGTAGGTGACTCAATTGGAAGGTTCTCGAGATACGCTTCTGCATACACTATTTGATTCCTCACCACAGGGAGTTATTGTCATTCATGATGAGAAGATAGTGTATATTAACCCAATAATGGCCGCTGGATTGGGATTCGAACCGGAACAAGTTGTCGGCAAAAAAGTAGCTAATATAGCGACGGTCCTAGGTCCCGACGATCAAGAGTTAGCTCTAACTAGATTGTTAGCACTTAGCTCTGGAAGGAGAGAAAAAGATCAAGCACGTTATCAATTCATTAATGCAAAAAGCGAAAGACGTTTTCTTGAGGTGACAGCCAATTCAATAGTGGTCGAAAATGAAAAGTATGTAATTGCCTACTCTATCGATGTCACAAGCGATGAACTTTCCAAAGAAACACTTGCTACTGAACGACACGCATACAGCGTCATAGCAGAGGCTGCAATTAGCACTGAGGAGATTCCATCCTTGTGTAATCAAGTACTCTCTGGACTTATCGAAACACTTGGATTCGACCTTGGTACAATCCGATTATATAATTCCTCAACAAACTCACTCGATTTGATGGCGTTTGTCGGGATTGAGAAGGGAGGCACACCAGAGGGTGTTCACCTTGATGATCCCAATTTCCTCGTTGCAAGGACTGGTCGAACAATGTCGCCACTTTTCACTGAAGACATAGACAAATCACCTGAAAGTAAGGACAGAATGAAGAGGGCAAGAGAGTTAGGTATTCATACTCTTATATTCTGGCCAATCATAGGTTCAAAGGATAACCTTCTCGGTGTGATAAACATTGCAGCCAAGAAATCAAAACAACTTCAAGAAGATCAGAGGACTGTCTTTGCAACAATCGCAAGCATGTTCGCCACTGTTCTAGAACGTAGAAGAACTCAACAAGAACTTCAGGAGTTCCAAGAACGCTTCACAGCATTTGCTGATAATATGCCAGGTCCAGTATACATCAAGGATGAAACATCAAAAGTGCTATTCGTAAATAGATGCATGCGTGGCCAGGCACCAGAGCAGAATCGTGAAAATTGGGAGGGTCTAACAAATTTTGATCTTTTCGAGAGTGAGCGCGCGACAGAGTTGACGGAAGAAGACAAGAGAGTATTGAAAGAAGGTCCAGTTGACAGAATACAGGAAACAATTCAGGATGGAAAGCAACGGACATTTCGAACTCACAAGTTTCCCATTATCAAAGAAGGGAGTTCACCTTTGATTGGGGGATTCTCCATTGATATCACTGAGCAGGTGGAAGCTGAGAAACAACGTGAAGAAGCTAGAGCTCGTGCGATTTGGATGTCAGATTTGATGGCACACGATATCAATAATCTTCACCAAGGAATAATGTCGAGCCTTGAGTTGCTACTTGAGGATGAGAATTTTCCTGAGCATCTTAAAGAAATAGCGCAGAATGCGCTATTTCAGGTCAATCGAAGCGTGTCTCTCATTCACAATGTGAAGAAGTTCTCAGTGGTGAATCAGAAGAAATTTGCACTTAAAAAGACTGACCCCGCAAATGCATTGATAGATGCTATCCAGACTGTTAAGCAATCATTTCCTCATAGAAAAATCACAATTACAACAAACTTGGAAAGTGGAGTATATTGCATAATGTCCAATGAATTCCTGCAAGACGTTTTTTACAATCTACTTCATAATGCTGTGAAATTCTCTAGTAGTGATGATATACGTGTAAATGTCAACACTAGCCTTGTAGAGGAGGGGGCATTCATACAGTTTGATTTTGAAGACTGGGGCCAAGGAATCGATGACCGACTAAAGAAAAGCCTCCTTACAGGAATTGATGACAGGGTCCATAGGGTCTCTGGAGTAGGGCTCACTTTGGTCAAGCAGATTGTTGACATATACTCAGGTGATATTTGGGTTGAGAATCGTGTAGAAGGAGATTTCACCAAGGGTACGCGATTTGTTCTGAAACTGCCCAACGGCTGCTAGATTTCCCTATTTGCATCTAATTTCCCAGAATGGTTAAATCATAAGAGTGCGTACAGATTCCAAGTAGAGGAAGGGTGTCTAGTGGAAGAAGAAGGTCCCAGATATGTGCTTAAAATGGTAGCACTTGGTGATGGGGCCGTAGGTAAAACAAGCTGCATCATGCGGTACACTCAGAACAGTTACGGAGAAACGTATAAGGCAACAATTGGTACAAGCATAGCTCTGAAGAACGTCGAGATTGAGCTTCGACCGGGCGAACATTCGATAGCACAAGTTGTTCTCTGGGATCTAGCAGGACAACCCACCTACAAAGACCTTCGTTCAAGATACATGGTAGGGGCATCAATTGCATTTCTTGTGTATGACGTGACTAGACCTCCGACTTTTCTGAACGTGGCTTCATGGTATGACAATTTCATAAAGGTCTCTCCCGATGCAGTTATTATTCTGGTTGCAAACAAGGTGGATAGGGAGGATCGTGTAGTCCCTCAGGAGGCAGGGGAAATGGTCAGTCGATGGCTAAATATAGACTACATTGAGACCTCTGCAAAAACAGGAGAGAATATCGAAGAGATGTTCACCAAGTGTGTAGAAACTGCTATTAAAAAAGAAGAAGGACGACTTAGCCGTAAGAAATAGCCAAGTCTTCTATTTGCTCTCAATTCTATGGTACTGCGGGTACAGCTGCGAATGCATAGTCTAGTATAATATTTGGAAAGAGGAAGAGGGCAATCACTGCGATGACACAGATTGTAACTGCAACAAAGGGAATAGTTGGCAGTTTGATTCTTGAATCATCTGGAGCATCCATCATGTAGGAGTATCTTAACACACGCAAATAGTAACCGAGTGAAAACACCGAGTTCAAGAGACCTATGAGTGCGAGCCACCACATTCCAGCAACGACTGCACTCTGGAAGAGAATCAGTTTTGACCAGAACCCAACCGTGAGTGGCATACCAGCTAATGATAGCATTAGAATAGTCAGCATACCCGCAGCAAAGGGTGCACGTTTGCTTAGCCCAGCTAGATCATCGTACGTTATCCGTTTTGCGAGCTTGATTGAAAGCGCCCACACCAGAATGAATGCAGATGTCTTCATCAATGCGTGTGTGAAAGCATGGAAAAGTGCTGCACCAACGCCCAGATTATATGCAGCAATACTTGCAGTATCGACGGGATTCATGGCAGAGGCAATTCCAATGAAGAGATAGCCCATCATAGCAATGCTACTATATGCCAACATCCTCATGATATCCTTCTGTGCGAGAGCTAGAACATTTCCAATAATCATGGTGAGGATTGCGACTCCAACGATGAGAAACACCCATTGAGTCTGAGCTACTACGAACCCAATGACGAGGATTCTCATAAGAGCACCCACACCTGTCTTCTTGGATCCGCCTGCAAGATATGCAGTGACGCTTCCATCTGCACTGGCATATGCATCTGGCACCCATTGCCATCCAGGGAACACACCTACCTTAAATCCGAATGAAACAATGAATAACACCAAAGCTAGAAGGATTGTATAGGCAGCGTTTGGAGTTGTAGCGAACATACCCCAGATGCCCTCTACTGCAGATGCCACGAGGACAAGGTCAGTTGTTCCAGTAACACCGTATACAAGGGCAATTCCAAACAACATCAACATAGTAGCAAGAAGGCCCATGACGAAGTACTTCGTTGCACCATCAATTGCCTCTCGGGCAGGGCCAAGGGCAACAAGTATGTATGTCGGTGTTGACATCATCTCCCAAGCCAAGAACAGTCCAACCAAGTCGGTCGCCATTACAACCCAGATTGCTCCTGAAAAGGAAATTAGCAGCAGGAAGTTGTATGGACCTTTATCCCCGCCATATAGAGTAGAAGACATCAAGACTAGAAAGCCGACTATGAGAATGATGTAGATGAAGAAGTCAGCCATAGGGTCTCTTACAAACTGACCTCCGAAAGATTCTGCCCCAAGAACTGCGGGTTCAAACATCAACATCTCAAGACCAGCAATTATGAGACCGATAAAGCTTAGACCAAGTGGGTTGTACTTGAGACCTACTGCAAGTGCCAATATAGCGAAGACAATCAATGTTAGAGCAGGCAATGACATGATCCACCCTGCGGGTATGATTGTCAGTAACCAATTGGTAATAGGGGAAAGAATCCCACGGATTGAATCTGCAATAAGGTCTAGTTGTAGCATCATGGTGCAACACCTCCAATGATGAAAGTGACGACTGCTTGTGTGAAGTTAAGGACAAGGTCAGGCCATATACCCAAGAGGATGACTGGTATCATCATCAGAATAGGTGCGATGAGGTCAGTCCAAGGTGCCTCTGAAACTTCCTTCTCGGGGTCAGGGTCGCTGAACACAATTCGGTTCAACATCCATAGGACATAGCCCACTGTTATGAATATTCCAAATGTGATGATTGCAGCCCAGAGGTAGATTACAACGGACCCAAAGATGACCAGTGCTTCTGCTATGAAGCCGCTGAATCCCGGCAGACCAAAGGCCGCAAAGGCGGCAAGTATCAAGATTGCTGAGAGACGCGGCGCTTTAGTCATGAGACCTTTAATATCAGGAATCTCACGCGTGCCAGCTGAGTACTTGAGTTGACCAGCCATGATAAACATCACAGAGATGATAGTTCCATGACTGAACATCATGAATATCGCTCCTTGAAGTGCCAAGTTTGCTGCATTGATGTAAGCCACATTAGCTGCGACAAGTGGATCGAGACCAATACCAAATGCTGCTACAGCTACACCAAGAAGTACCCAGGACATGTGATTGATTGAGGTATATGCGACGAGGCTCTTCAAATCTGTCTGAGCCATTGCTGTGAATGCAGCATAAATACAGGTGAAGATGGCTAATGCTGCAAACGGGATGCTCAATCGTGCAAATGCACTTGGCACCAACCAGAGCCCAAGACGGATAAATGTGTAACCGCCCATCTTCAGAAGGATGCCAGCAAGTATGACTGAACCAGGCGTGGGAGCTTTGACGTGCGCCCATGGAAGCCAGTTGTGTAGCGGCCAGACAGGTAGCTTGACTCCGGCACCCATGAATATGGCTAGTGCAAAACCAATCTGAATCATTGGAGCAAGTGTTGGAAGAGTGCTTCTCAGTCCATCAGCGCCAATCATAGCGAACGTATATGTGCCAGTTGCATCTCCCGCGATGAGGTACATCATGAAGAATGCGACCAGCATCACTGCTGAGCCAAGATGGGTATAGATAAAGAACTTCACAGCCGCATGCTGACAGCCCTCCTCGCCCCATCTTCCGATGATGAAGAACATCGGGATGAGAACCAGTTCCCAGAAAATGAAAAATCCGATCAAATCCATGGACATGAACACGCCCATGAGACCTACCTGTAGAAGCATGAAGAGTGAGTAGTAGAAACCTTCAGACTTGTGAATGTGGTTTGAGCTGATTGCTGCAATGAACACAACGAGGTTCGAGAGTAGAAGCATTATTGCAGAGAGTCCGTCAACTCCAAGGATAAACTGGAACACTGTATCAGTGGCTCCAACAGGAATCGTTCCCATAACAAAGTATTCGACAAACTGCATACCAGCAACTGAGTCTGTAGCAAGAATCTCACTTGTGTCAACCGCTAGAACCAACAGGAGTGATAGTCCAAGTTCAACAGCAGTGACTAGTAGTGTTATAGCTCTGGCTCCTTTTCCTGCAAAGTATGCTATTAATGCAGCAGCTAGTGGTAAGATCAGCATGAACCCTAGCGGTCCAAAGGGTAATGAGTTCAGGATGTTTAAGGCGAAGTCTAATTGCATTCTATATCACTCCCAATGAAACCAGTGCGAGGATAACCAGTATTCCTATACCGAATATCACCACGCTAACGTAGTCATTGATTCGTCCTGTCTGCGTCTCAGCTAAGCTGGTTTCTGAGGCTTTGACACTCTGGGTTGAGATGCTCTCAGCAAACCCATCGACAACATTGTCATCAAACCAGCGAACCTTTGTGGAGATGGTTATCGCTGCATCAGCAGACTTGAAGTCAATGCCATCAATGATTTTGTCATCCACTCGGACTCGCCACATGGCAGCAAAGTTGAGGAATTTTCCAAGAATCCAATGATATCCTTCGTTGATGTACCACCTGTGTCTGAGGAAAGTGTAGATCTTGCGACTGAAGCCTTTCTCACCAATGATTGTGTTTGGTTTGTTAGAATTCTTGATGTAAATGATGTAACCCGGAATCCCACCAATAGCCAGAGCGCCCAAAGTGATAACGAAGGGAACAAGTCCAGGCATAGTGAGTTTGACCACGATCATTTCAGTCATGGTCTCTATCCATGTATTGCTCTCATTCAGTACAATGTTCTGAAGGATTGGAAACACAGCAAAAGCAATGACCGTGAATGCAGCGAGTATGTAGAGCGGCACCATCATAGCTGGACCAGGATCGTGTGGTGTCTGATGATGGTCATCGTGATGTTCTTCCTCAGCGTGAGACTCAGTTTCATCCTCGTGAGTTTCATGAGAGTCATGAGATTCACCCTGTGGGGGTCCATAGAATGTGATGCCCATCAATCTGAAGCTGTAGAATATGGTGCAGGCTGCTGCTAGAATTGCAAAGATGAATAGAATCCATCCAATTGGATTTGTCCAGTGTGCAGCAAGTTCATAGGTGTACTCAATGATTGAGTCTTTTGACCAGAAGCCTGAGAAGGGTGGGATGCCTGCTAAGGCCAAGACGCCTATCCACATGACAATGAACGTCTTCCGCATATGTTTCCGGAGTCCGCCCATCTTTGAGATGTACTTCGTATGCAGTGCATGTATCACACCACCGGAGGCAAGAAACAGGAGTGCTTTGAAGGCTCCATGTGATACAACGTGTAAGACACCACTCAGATACGCCTGGTCATAGTGAAGGTGATTTGCTTGGAGAACTCCTCCAACTCCCAGTGCTAGAATCATGTATCCAAGCTGCGACAGCGTCGAGAATGCTAGAATCTGTTTCAACTCATTGGAAACCATTCCCATTGTTGCAGTCATAATAGCAGTAATTCCACCAATAATAGCCACGATGATGAAGAAGGTCAGCGCAGCCTCAAAGCCAAAGATTTGAGCTGATGTGAAGCTTGGAGGACCTGGTCCAATCTCTGCGTGGATGCCTGACGCACTTACTATTGTGATTAAGAATCGGGCGGTGATGTAAACACCTGCCTTCACCATGGTTGCAGCGTGAATCAAAGCCGAAACCGGAGTCGGACCTGCCATGGCTTCAGGAAGCCACACCTGTAGGGGAGCTTGACCGGATTTTCCGATGGCACCCATGAAGATGAGGAGCAGTGCAGGAATCAGAATCCCTACGGATGCCATGTTCTCCCACCAGTTGTTCGACAAATGTACAGGATCAGCCATGTCTGTGAACAGGAAGGAGCCCGTGAACATGAAGAGGAGAAGGATGCCACCCAGCATGAAGGCGTCACCAATCCGTGTGACGATGAAGGCTTTTGTTCCACAGTAGCTGTTGTATGCGCCTTCGGTCTCGAACTGGAGCAATGGATTGTTCTGCTCATAGCCAGTTGGGTCCTCCTCAGGAGGATTCCTCTTGTCGTTCCAGAAGCCAATGAGGCCATAGGAGCAGAAGCCCATGATTTCCCATCCAATAAACCCGATTAACAAGTTGTTGCTCAACACGAGTGTAAGCATGCCACCACCAAAAGCGAGCATCAGGAAGAAGAACCGATTGCGGTCTTCATCATCAGCAATGTATTCCGTGCTGTATACATAGATGAGGAAACAAAGTGTGCTTGCTAGAACAGCCATTATGACAGACAGTGGGTCAAGTAGAACACTGAACTCTATTCCTAGTGCCTCTATCCATACCCAGCTAGTAGGCTGAGTGGCATGATCAATCTCTAGGAGAAGAGACCAACAGAGGACCATAGCGATGCCCATGAAGATTGCAGGTGTCCAGTCCCTGAGCTTCTCACTGTAGCGTCCAACAACTGGGACTAGCAGTGAACCAGCCAAGGGGATGACGAGGATTAGATAGTAAGGTAGACCGAACAGCATCTAAATCACCTCAGGGAGCAACGATTCCTTGAACCGCCGGGACAATGACATCCAGTGCCAGTCCTGGGAATATTCCAAAGATTACAATGAGGATTCCAAGTATGATCATAGGGATGGTCATAGAGTTGGAACTCTCTTTCACATCTTCCAACTCATCTGGATGAGGGCCAAGGAAGACCTTCCAGAAAAAGCGCATCATATAACCTGCGCTGAGAATTGAACTTGATGCTGCTATGATAGTTAGAATAAGGAATGGTAGACTTGCTATTGCACCACCTACGACCGCTCGCTCGAACCCTCCGAGGAACATCATCCACTCACTTGCGAATCCAGAGAGAGGAGGACTTCCTGCAATGCTCATCATTCCAATAGCAGCAGCAAAAGCTGTGATTGGCATCTTGTTCGAGAGACCGCCCATCTTAGTTATGTCACGTAGGCCAGTCTGATGGATCACAGCACCTGCGGTCATAAACAACAGACCCTTTGAGAAAGCATGATTGATCAAATGGAACATTCCACCTGCAGCACCCATGGGTGAGTACACACCCAAGGCAAACAGTACGTATCCCATCTGAGATACCGATGAATATGCAAGGAGCCTCTTGATGTCAATCTGTGCAAGAGCCATGAAACCACCATAAAACATGGTGATGACTCCCAAGGCTGCAACAAAGAACGATAGTTGAATTGCAGCATCTATCAAGGTAAGAGATCCAAACCGCACCAACGCGTAGGCACCGGTCTCAATCATTGCACCTGAAAGCAAGACAGAGATAGGAGTAGGAGCCTCAGCATGAACCGGTGGGAGCCACCAATGAATGGGGAAGACAGCCATCTTCACAAGGAATCCTGCGGCAAGGAGAATGAAGACTAATTTTAATATCGTGCCAACAGTGATACCAAGACCGGGTAGTATTGCGCCGAGAGCAAGTGAGTCAATCCCGGGTTGAATTAAGGCTAAGTCGAATGACCCTGTAAGGGAATATAGAATTCCAAAGCCAACCAAGATACAGACTGCACCAGATTGAGTGTAGAGCCAGAACTTCATAGCTGTTCGCTTTCGAGTATCAGGTAGTCCCCAGAATAGAATCAGGAAATAAGCGGGAACCAACATGAGCTCCCAAGCTATGAAAAATTCGATCAGGTTCGTTGCTAAGGTAACCCATTGCATTCCCATTAGGAAGAAGAGTGTGTTAGCGAAGAAGGTTGGTTTATTCTCACTATGCTCTGTATAACCAATAGCGTAAACAACTGATAGAAAACCTAACACGACAACTGCAAATGTGATTGGAAAGGCAATTCCATCAAGCCTTAGACCGAATTGCTCGAGAAGGCTGGACCAGGTCGCATACTCTTCGTATGTAGACCCGTTGAATACTTGAAAGAAAGGATAGACCATCAATAGGGACGCTACACCTGAAATTCCAACTGCAACTCTTCCTGCAGATTTCTGAAGACTGTCTTTGAACACATAGATCATGAGTGCTCCAAAGAAGAGCACTGCTAATGATAGGGCAGCAAACGGGAGGTTTGTGATCTGCATCTAACGGAACCTCCTTCCGCGCCACTTTAACGGGTCTCTATCAAGGGTTTCAATTTTGTCAGGACCGTAGATGAGGTCTTCCCGGTCACCTTCACTCAGGTCAACAACAGGAGTGTGGAATAGAGCTTCGAATCTACAAGCCTCAACACATAGACCACAGAAGATACAGCGTGTGTAGTCAAAGGTCAGAGCACAGTCTTTCTCGTACATCTTATCTTCCTTGTCCATACGGATCGCTACCACTGGACATGCGCGGACACACTGTGCACAGGCTGTACAATTCTGACGCACATGAATATGTCTACCCCTTGTCCTTTCAGGATAGATTCTATCTTCGAATGGGAAGAAGTATGTGAAGGGTCTCTTGAAGACCTGTCTGAATGTATGTTTCAAAATCTGGAAGCAATCACCTAATACACTGAAGAAACCCATCGTTTAACCGCCTCCTAAGGGGAATAATGCTGCCAGTCCAGGAAGGTAGACTATCGCGAACATTGCGATTATGACATTCAAGAGCGCAAGTGGTAGTAGATATTTCCAGCAGTAGTGGACAATCTGGTCTTGTCTGAGTCTTTGGAATGATGAACTCACAAGTACAAAGAAGAAGAACGTTATCAGGAACTTGATGATGAAGTTCACTGCACCCGGTAGGAATGGGAACCCAATCGGTCCTCCTAAGAACAGGGCAACTATGAGTGCGGAGTATAACATCTGTTCTGCAAACTCTGCAAAATACGTGAGTGTGAAGTGGATGCCTGTGAACTCTGTTCTCCATCCGAAGATGATCTCAGAGTCTGCAACAGGAGCATCGAATGGAAATATACCCACAGATGCAATTGCTGCAACTAGGAAAGTTGCTAGGTTGATTGGCAACAATATTGCAAACCAGACATTAGTCTGCGCTTGTGCTATGCCCATGAGACTCAGAGAACCTGCCAGCAGAGCAGGTCCGATTGTTGAGATAATCATAGGAATCTCAGCTGCAAACTGATTGTTGGCCGCCCTAAATCCACCAATGAGTGAGTACTTTGAACCACTGACCCAACCAGCCAATAGAGCAATAACAGGAACTGCAGTGAGAAAGGCGAAGACCAGTACTAGACTAACTGAAAGGTCTGCAATGAACCAATAATCAAAATCCCAAGGTATGAAGCAGAATGGCAAGAGTACCATGATGAGGAGAAATCCTGGTAGGAACCTAAACATCCATCTCTTCGCTTTGTCAGGAATGATAGTTTCCTTTGCGATTAGTTTGATCGCGTCAGCAAACAATTGGAGTCCACCATACTTACCCATATGTACAGGACCACGTCTATCTTGGATTCTAGCCCATAATTTTCTAGTGAACCAAACGGCCCAAATCAGAGTTAGAACCACGAATATCAGACCGGGGAACAGGACAGCACGGAAGAGAAACATGAAGTTGTCAGGAGCAAATACAAGTCCCCAAACCCATACAATAACGTCCCAGATCCACAGGATGATGCCTTTGACTATACCCCATATCCAGAAAAGCACGCTTTCAAGCCAGGTTGGAATCCCAGCAAGCCATGCAAAGAAGTCGAATTGCAACATGACACCTCCCATCAGCGATCCCACCACCCTGGATATGGATCTAAGCTTCCAAATATTACAATGAAGTCTGCAAACTTCGAGCCAGGCACTAAGTCCTTCAATGCATAGTATGAGGCGATACAAGGTCCACGTATCTTTGCTCGATACGCGGTCTGCGCTTTGTCTTGAGTCTTGAGCCACAGTGTTGTGATACCTCGTGTGCCCTCCACTCTGGCGTATGCTTCCCCTTCAGGAAGTCTATTTGCTTTGGCGCGAGCCTTAGGATCAATTATCGGTCCTTCTGGAATCTGAGGTATCAGCTGTTTGATAATCTCACAAGCAGTTTCAGCTTCCGCAAATCGTTGCTCCATCCTATCAAGGGCGTCGCTCTGACCCGGATGTTCACGATTCTCTGTTAT
Source organism: uncultured archaeon (assembly GCA_964590575.1). Classification (GTDB taxonomy): domain Archaea; phylum Asgardarchaeota; class Thorarchaeia; order Thorarchaeales; family Thorarchaeaceae; genus SMTZ1-45. The sequence continues at coordinate 21,865 of CAZPWM010000005.1, read as the reverse complement.
GGGCACTTCCCAGTCCACCATGTCGTACGCAAGGTTTGAATCGGGGTCATCCTTTCTCAGGTCCATTGGGACACCGCAGGCTTTGATAGGGGGACCACTCAATCCCCATTTGAGACCCTGTTTGACATCGTATAGGCCGATATTCTCGGTTCTTGCTCTAAAAGTGGGACTACCCATTTGCATATCCCTGAATTTGGGCAGTCTATCCTCAAAGCGATCGATGGCACGGTTAAGTTGTTTCATGAACTTCTCGGTGAAATCGTATTTCACACCACCTGGAGTAGAGTATGAAACAGTGTGTCGTGACCCTGTTAGCTCTTCAAAGGCATCAAGTGAGTATTCTCGGTCAACCCAGGGCCAGAGAGCCATTGTGAAAAATCCAAGCTCTGCGTTGAACTGACCCCACCAGAACTGAATGCTGTGAAGACGGGACATCTCCATCATGATGGTTCGCATGACCTTTGCGCGTTCTGGCACCTCGAGTTCTGCAATTTTCTCCACCGCTGCAACATAGGGGTACTCAGCTAAGAATGCCTCAAGCATACACATTCTTTCTAATACAAGTGCACCCTGTCTAAAGTTCTTGTACTCAAGGACTTTCTCAGCGGAGCGGTGGAAGTAACCTGCATTTGGGTCACACTCAACCACATAGTCACCGACCAATGTCAATTTGGTTGCCCAACCATGAGCAGAAACGTGTTGAGGGCCAAACCAGATCTCCATTGCTTCATCAAGAATGTCGGGACTCACTTGTCTTCACCTCCCTCTTTGGGTCGTGGTTTTGGCGGAGTGATACCAGTTTCATTCAATCTGCTTTGGTCAGTCTGGAATCTCTTGCGGAGTGGGTATGCTCCATCCAACTCATCGGGCAGTAGGAAGAGTCGTGGATCAGGATGATTCTTGAACTCGATGCCAAACATCTCTCGGGCCTCTCTCTCATGCCATTCCAGACCAGGGAAGATATCGCATGTACTCTCAATTTCAGGAGTTTCGCCAGCGAGGGAAACTCGGAGTTGGACCAATGTACGATTAGTATATGACCAGAAGATGTAGATGAGCTCGTATTGATCATTCTCGAGGTCTATTCCAAAAACTGACTCCGGCATCGCATCTGGGAGTTCCTCATCTATTATCCTGACAACATCTCGAATCTTGTCTTTGGGAACAACAAGCTCAATCTTGTTATCACCTAGGGGATTCGATGTCACCTCGGGTATCTTGTTGATAACCGCTCTTCCGATTGTAGACATCTTATGGTGCCTCCATTTCGATCGGTTGTCCAAGGTCAACTGAATCATAACGTCGGTTGTACATAAGCATCAAAACTAGAGCCAAGGCAGTATGAGCTGCTGCAACTGAGATGACGAGGATAATCAGTCCTTGACCGGTGAATGTAAAGGCGGGACTATAGAGTGAAAGGGCTACAAGAGCGATGTTAACCCCGTTCCCCATGATTTCAGCGCCTATAAGAATTCGGATGAGGTTCCTCTTGACCATCATCCCATAGCTACCTAAGCCTATCAGCATAAAGGCAAGAATAAGATACCATGAGAGCGGAACCATTATCCATCGACCTCCTCCGGTTCTCCTTCAGGTTGTTCCTCTTCCACCACTGAATCCGGTTCTTCGATTTCAGGCTTCGCTTCAACACCAAACTCTCCATGTATGGACGCTAGTTGTTCAGCCTTGTCCATCTTCAGAAGCGCAATCGCTCCGACTAAAGAAGTCACCATGATTAGAGCAATCATCTGAACATAGATGCCATTGTCAGCCCACAACCACATTGCAAGTTCATTCAGGTTGTTTGAGATTTCAATGAAGGATTGGTCAAATGATTCAGCCCATGGAAAAATGAAAGCTAGGAACCCAGAAAGAGCTATGACCAATGCGGCTATGAGTAATCCAACTTGTCGTTTTCGCGGTGATGCAAACGTCTCAAGCGATGAATCTTGAGCTCTAGGTAATAATAATACTCCAAAGATGATGAGTGCACTAATTCCTCCAGTGTAAACTGCTATCTGCATCCCTGCTATGAAAGGTGCTTCAAGCAATAGGAAGAATCCAGCCACAAAAGAAGCCATGAAACCAAAGAAGAATGCAGCATAGACGATCTCTTTGTGCTCCAATGCTAGATATGCTAAAACCAGTACGATGCCTGCTAATAGGAAAAATTCAATCGACTCAAAAACTGCTTCGATACCCTGCATCTTCAATGACCTCCTGCAACATGCTTTTCTTGTTCCCTCTCAGCTTTGGCCAAACGATAGACCTCAAGGGTTTCTTTGCCATCCAAGAACGATTGTGGGAGCATCTTCATAACGTACCCAGCACCCCCCATGATGATCAATATGAAGACAGTCACTTGCCAAACAACAGCATATTTGGTTGCATCAACCCACAGTATATTTGATGAGGTAAGAAGCCAGAGAAAGGCACCTAATACATCAACCACGACAAATAGCACAGTATAGATGAAGTAGTTGTAGGGGTATGATATCCTGGCAGGACCGATGGGTTCCTCCCCACACTCATATGTCGAAGTCTTCTCAGAGTTCTGCAACACATGAGGACGCAGTACCCATGATGCAAGCAGCATCACTACAACCAAGACAATGGCTAACAAAGCCCATATCAAAACGGGGATGAATTCCATAAACAATCTTTCACTCTGCATCATGCTGCAAGACCATCCTCTGATTCTTCTTTGACAGTATGTTGAAAGCAGGCAAGGGTCCGGACACGGCGGTTATTGAAGATACCTACAAAATGATTAGTGCCGAGAATCTCCCTTTTCATAAGTTCCAAGGTCCTTCTGTGCTAAGCGTCGTTGACATGACCAGACCATAATCCCTTTCGTACGGAACGATTGCTTTTCTTAACGTTCCATAGTATGGATTTTGGCTGAACCATGTACATTGAAACTTACGGCGGTAGGAAAGTACCGTGATAAAAACACTTCGGGTTTTTTCAGTGACTCAAAGAAGTTAAATAGCACGAGGGGTCGAGCAACATCTCGTTATACTGTTTCAGTATTATAGGTGATTCATTTGGCTCGTGGCGAAGAAGGAACATTCTTCTATTATCTTGCTCTGTTAATTGGAATGGCTCTAGTCGGAGCATACTTTTGGTATATCATGAATACAACAGTTTTAGTCGTTAGTATACTCTTCCGTTTGATACTTGTTTTAGGTGGACTGCTCCTTGTAGCGACGGCATTTGGATTCGCCGCAGCTAAAACACGTTCCAGCAGAGTTGCATTGACTATGATGACTGGAATCCTAGGTGGAATTCATGCATATCTAATCTTCACCATGTATGATCTTATCATGGGAATTATTCTATTTGCATGGATGGCATTTGGACTCTTAATTGCATTTGCTGCGTTCAACTGGCTCTACGAGTGAGAAATCAACCTTACTCGTTTCCAGCATCGGAAGCTGGTTCACTAGGTGTTTCATCTTCCACAGTAGTTTCCTCAGCGGTGAGTTCTACAGCCTCGGTTTCAGTCGGGGTATCTGCTTCAGGCTCAGGTTCAGGTTCCGGACCATAATGCAAAGATTTTGTGTCTAAGATACCCGGTGAGTAGCTTTCTTCTTGGTTGTGCATCATGGCAAAACCAGCTGCTGTGAGAATAGATCCTCCTAGACCCCAAAATGACAGATACATTGTTGATCCTGCAATAGGTACTGCTAAAGCAAATTGGTCAACAAATACAACAAAGAAGAATCCTACAACAACGGAGAGTGCCATCATCAGATTCTTTCCTTTTCCTTTCTCAGGCCTGAAGTACCCGATTAAGAAGAAGACTAAGAGAATGGACATACCTCCGATTAGTGTGAATGAACCAGCGACAGCCAAGGCCGCGGATGGTGGAGCCACGAAACCAAGATAGACAAAGTTGAAGATAAAAGCTGTAAGTATGACTAAGCCAAGAAAGAGCATGCAGTATGGATCACTATCTTGCCTGAGCGACATTACTGCATCATCCCCATTGCATCTTGGTTCTCGTATTTCTGTTGCCAGTGAGTTGTACCTGCACGAATCTTGTTTTGTAGGATGAGATGCGCTCGTATGAAGTCAGCAGGCTTTGGTGGGCATCCCGGCAAATAAACGTCCACAGGCACGATCTTGTCTGGAGGAGTCGCCAAGGAATATCCTTCCCAGAAGAGACCTCCAGAGGCAACGCATTGACCGAATGCGATGACGAACTTAGGTTCCGGCATCTGTTCGTAGATACGTCTGAGTCTTGGTGCCATCTTCTTGGTCAATGAACCTGAGATCCATAGAACATCAGTCTGTCTTGGACCGAAGAGTGGAAGCATTCCGAATCGCTCAAAGTCCCAACGGGGTGCAATTCCTGCTGCACCATCAACCATGCAACAGCCAATGCCATACTGCATAGGCCATGGGCTGTGAGCTCGACCCCATCTTAAGACCCACTTTAGTGGTGGTACATTCTGAAGCCATTTCAGAAGGATTGGAGCAATTCTACCGAACCCGTTTCTGAATAGGTCATAGAATATCCAAAGAAAGTACTTGCCGATTTTGAGTATGAATGGCAACCAATAAGCAAAGACTTTACCGGGATTAGATATCTCCTGCCTATCCCACGTGAGCTTTGCAGCCCTTATTCGAGCAAGTCTCTGTTTTCCGAAGTATTGCGAAGCGTAATTTGCAAACCAGATTCCAGTTGAGTGAACGTGTCCTCCATGACGTTGCGCGATTTTAAAAATGACAAAGCTCTGGGCCCATGAGAACATGTAGAACATTCTTCGTTCATCCTCTAGGAAGTAGCCCATCATTGTGACCGCGCTCTTGGAGTTAACGTAACCATCAATGCCCGCTTTCGCTGATGCTTGCTCGAACTGAAAATCATCAAGTATAGCAGCAAGATTCTCTAGGGGAGCGAAGGCTTGACCAACGACGAGTGTTGGTCCTTTCTTCTTGATCTTCATTGGATAGTAACGCTCGTGCCATTCATGCTCAGCAACATCATCACCATAGACAACTCCACGATACATTTCGGTGACTTCTTTGACAACTCTAATCCCTTCCTCTATCTCTTCCTCATCACCTTCATAAACCACCATCAAAGACCCGTGATGAGCTGGAATTGGGAATGGTTTTTCACCCTCCCAGATTGCTTTCTTCAGGTCGGTGTATTTTGACTCCTCAAACTTGATGGTATATGGGAGTGGACCGTCTTCGAGAATCTTCTCGATTGCTAGGACCATCTGATAGTTTTCTCCGAAGCTTGAAACTATCACCTTCATAGGATTGAGTGGTTTTATCTTGAGGGTGATCTTGGTTATAATTCCAAGAATTCCTTCTGTATCGCAGAATAGATCAATGTCTTTTGTTTTGACAAGTTTTCCGTCAGGTAGTACGACTTCGAGTTTGATAACATTCTTGTTGATGTTGCCATACTTGAGAGACCCTATGCCATCCCCACCTTGAGCCACCCATCCGCCTACCGTGGCTGAAAGACCTGACGAAGGGTAGCATCTAGTGTCCAATCCTTTTCTGTTCAATTCGAACTGAAGATTGGCCCAAGAAATCCCCGGCTCAACCGTGACTGTCAAATTCTCGCTGTCAACCTCGAGTATCTTGTCCATGCGGCGCATATCAACAATTACGCCACCCTTTCGGGGTATCGCACCACCATATCCCGATGTCCCAGCAGCACGAGGTACTAACGGTACTTTGAATTCTCTCGCAACACCATAAAGTGCTTGAATCTCCTCGGAAGCTATGGGCTGTACGATGGCATCAGGTTTTGTATTCATGAGCCAACCAACCTGTTTTGGAAGAGACCCAACGTCCTGTCCAAAAAGAACCAGTTCATGCTTCTGTGTAATTAGGCGGTCTCCAAAAATCTCTTCGAGTTTCTTTTCTGGCTTTTGCTTCAGGACCATGAGTCCACTCTCCAGCTCATGAACAGAGCTGCTTACAGTCTGTGGCTTGGAAAGTTGTAAGATAAAAACCTAGCGAGCAAAGCTCCTGGGGCATACCTTGTACATAAAATGGGCTATACTGGTTTCAATTAGTTATTCTTTGATAAACTGGAAAGATTTTAAGGAGCATTGCACCGCACCTGTTGAGTCAGTCACTCGCGGAGACCTATTACCAATGGACTTTCCAACATTGAATGAGTACGACCTCCAGAACTACGCATTCACTTGCGCACAATGTAGTTTTTGTCAAGTAGGTCATGGTGCTTGTCCTACATACAAAGTCAAGCGTCGTGATAGCTATTCAGGAAAAGGAAAGATGCTCTTGGCTCGATCCTTGATGCAAGGTCGAATCAAACCTTCAGAGGGTCTCGAGGGTCTTAGAGATGCAATCTTTGGATGTACTCTTTGCGGTGGTTGTGAAGAGGTATGTCAAGTAGACATCCCATTTGTGAAGATCTATCAAGTGATGCGTTCTGAGTTCAAAAAACGTAATATGTGGCCAGAAGAACTCCAGATGACTAAAGACACGGTCTTGAAGAGCTTCAACATTCAAGGCCAAGCACAAATGGATAGGATAGAGGGATGGTCCTATTGGACTCCCAACGAAGATGAGTTACTAGATAAACAGGGTAAACCATCAAAAACAGCATTCTTCTTTGGTTGTGCATCCTCTTTCCGAGGTATTTCCATTCAAGCTACTATTGCCACAACGCTGATTATGGATAAGATAGAGGAAGACTATACTGTCCTCGGTGAGGAGGAATACTGTTGTGGCGCACCACTCATCATGACTGGAGATTTCGAGGGAGCAAGAGTTCTTGCTGAACATAACATCCAGAAGTACAAAGAGCTTGGTGTCGAACGAATTATCACAAACTGTCCAGGCTGTTACAAGATGTGGGCACGCGAGTATCATGAGTTCTTGGGTATTGATCATGGATTCGAGATAGTTTATGGTTATCAATATCTTGCAGACCTTCTTGACCGTGGTAAATTAACTGGTCTCGATACTCCACTTGATATCACCGTCACATACCATGATGGTTGCGATGCAGGTCGAAATTCTGGATTTTATGAGGAACCAAGGAAAGTGCTTGAATATCTTCCTGGAGTAACTTTCGAAGAACTACCTCACAATAAAGCTAACTGTTACTGTTGTGGATCTGGCGGTGTGCTTAGAGCAATAGACGCGGATTTTGCCAATCAGATTAGTAAGCTCAAGGTGGAAGACATCGAAGCCACAAACGCGGATGTTGTTGCTTCCGGTTGTCCATCATGCGTCGATTTTATGGCAGATCAATTGCCTCAAGCAGGTTCATCAAAACCAGTGAAAGATCTTGCTGTTCTCGTTGCTCAAGCTCTCGGTCTTACTTGGGATGGTCTTGACGAGATTTATGGATGATGAAACCACTTCGACAGGAAAATAAGTTGTAATTGGTTCCTTTTACAATGAATGATGGGTCAAAGGTCCAAGATGAGATCCTACGCAAATGGATCTATGAAGAAATAGTAGACCGGATTCCACCATTCAAATGGCGACCACCAATCTTTGATGTAGTTGCTCAGCTACTGCTTGTTGAAACCGTTGGAGTTCTTGCTTTAGTTTATTTACAAATGCCTATTGAAGCTGTAATATTCTGTTCACTTGCGAGTTTCTACACTGTTATCTGGTCAGCTCTTATTGGAAAGGAACTGAGTTCTACAAGTGGAAGAAACCAAGGAAATATCTACTCAAGGGAAGCGGCAGCAGCTTCAGCTTTCTTCTGGGTCATGATATAGAAAACTGATGATATTGTCATGAATGTAATGATCCAAATCAGAACAAAGATTGGCTCCTGTTCTAGGCCAATCATAATGTAAGACCAAGCTAGGAATAGACCGGTAAAAAGGTGATTTGTCACAGTGCTTGCATATGCGGGAGTTAGTGGAAGTGGATGGTCATAATGAACTAGTGCATATCTCGACCCCAATATTGCAACAGGAATGGTTGTTAGCCCAAGAATAGTGTACCAGCTTGTCAGATTGAAAATGATAGGAATCAGAATCGACAGGTATACAGTAGCCATGAGTACGACGTATCCCTTTGCTGCGCGTTGACGTCCTAATCTAACTACAATTGTTCTCTTTCCTGCATCTCTGTCAGCATCATGGTCTGGAAACTCGTTTATGTATAGAACAGCAGTGATTAAGATAGCTACAGGAATTGAGGGGAATACAGCCTCCCATGCGAGAACCTGAGTCTGAACGAAAAAGGCTCCTAGAGTCATTAGAACTCCAAAGTTCAGACCAATGAAAACTTCACCATATCCACGACTGACAAAGCGAAAAGGAGGGGCAGTGTAGAAGAACCCAGAACCTACACCAATTATTCCGAGAATAAGGACTTCAATCCCTCTAGTGTATGCCAGGTAGACCCCAATCCCTCCACCAAGCACAAAGAAGATTACTGCTTCTGCGAAGACCTCTTGTGGAGACATCCATCCCCTCTGAATCATTCTACTGCCACCAGTGAAGGGACGAACAAAATCAACATTGGTGTCGTCAGTACCACTCTTGTGGTCGTAGTAGTCATTAGCAATGTTCGAACCAATATGAATGAAGACTCCAGCAATTAGTGTCATGAGGAATACATCAAGAAGGAATATACCAGTGGATGCCCAAGCGACGCTTGTTCCAAGGATAACCGGAACGATTGCGGCCGTGAGAAAAGGTGCTCTCATTTCAGCTAACCAGATTCTTGCCATGGAGGGTCGCTCTATTGATTCATTAATCTCGGAGCTCATACCTTGCACCTGACTTGTGCACAACAATTCAAAACCAAGAAAAGGATTGCCTTCGATATGGCTTTTGCAAGAGGAAAGGTAACTGCTTTAAGGTGCTTACGAATTGAAACAAAATGCCAAGGTGCATCATTTAATGTCAGAACGATCTTCGGTTCAAACAGACGCACAATCAGAAGACACACTGAGGTTAATGGATAAAACTGGTCTGCTTGAGAACGAGAAAATCCGAACTCGAATCAACCTCATTAATGAAGAAATAAAACGTTGTTTGTTGGATGAAGATGGGGAACCTGCATTACTCTATGAAACAACTCGACACCTTATTCTTGCCGGAGGAAAAAGACTCCGGTCTCTGTTGTTGATACTTTGTAGTGAAGCAGTGGGTGGAACCGTTGTTGATGCTCTACCTTTTGCAGTTGCTACTGAGTTTATTCAAACGGCAAGTCTAATCCATGATGATGTGGTTGATGAGGACAGTATGCGTCGTGGAGTTGAAACTACTCACGAAAAATTTGGAAGAAAGATGGCAATCATCGCAGGAGACTTGTTGGTCGCCCTCGCAATCAAATTGATAGGAGAGAGATCTACGCCCGAGCTATTGACGCATGTAGCAACAGGAGGAATCAAAATGTGTCAAGGCGAAGCAGCAGATCTCTTGATGATTCAGAACAAGATACAGTCGTACACGACAAAGACTGCTTTGGAAATCATCAGAATGAAGACAGTTTCTTTCATGACATCTGCTGCAAAAGTAGGAGCCATGTTGGGAAAAGCGAATCAGACACAGTTAGAGGCTTTAATTAAGTACTCAGAGATGCTAGGTTTTTCGTTTCAGATTCGAGATGATATTCTCGATATCGTTGCCACACAAAACGGTACAGGAAAGACTGTCCTATCTGACCTTCGCGGAAGTCGGAGTAACTACCTCATTGCTCATGCGATTGAAAACTGCTCCACTGAACAGAAAGAAGAATTTGTTCAGAAGATGAACGAAGGGGATGTTAAATTTGCACTAGAGCAAATCAGCGAACATAAATCCGTAGAGCATTCAACCGAAACTGCAAAGAAATACATCCTCGCTGCCAAAGAAGCCATTCGCGGTTTTGACTTTGCAAATGAAGAACTGCTTCTTCTTCTTGCAGATTTTGCAATGAAGCGACTTTACTAATCGAGAAGCATTAAATGACCTGACTTAGGATTTTCACCATTGTTCTTGAAGCTAAATCTACTGGGAGAGGTAATCGACATCGAATCAATGGTTCGAGAAATCTAACTCCTGCGAGTCGCATGCAGATATCAGTAACTGCATCTGAGGGCATAACTGCATCTGCAACCCTTAGAACTCTTAGTGCAGTATCTAGTTCTTTGCCAAATTCGAATCTCCATTGATCCTCGTATTCAGAGAGGGGAGAATCTGTTTTCAAGTGGGCATTAATGACATCACCAGCTATCACACCACCACAAAGAGCTGTTGGTATTCCGCCTCCGTTCGATGCCATGACATGACCAGCGGCATCTCCAATCAAAAGTACATTTTTAGACCATGTCTTCTTGAGTGGTCCACCTACAGGGATGATAGCACCCACTTTACTTACTATTTTTGCTTTATCTAGAGATCCCGCAAGTGTCTTGAAGATAAACCGTTCCAGGTAAGTGCGAAGAGGCGTATCATCATGTGCAATACATCTTCTCATTCCGAATCCAACGTTAACGATTCCCTCGCCTTTTGGAATAACCCAAGCATATCCTCCCGGGGCAATCTTACCGCTGAAATACATCTCAACGATAGATGAATCAACATCTGCATTACTCATCACATACTGCAGAGACGGACTTAAATCAGATTCAGAGTGAATGAACTGGTTTCCGAGAGATTGAGCTACTACAGAGTTGGCACCATCAGCACCAACAATCAATCTCGCTGCAACCGTGTTTTCAGAATTGTCCGTTTTTAAGGTGAGTTCGTTGTTGAAAGAACGCTTTTTCACTCTGGACCTCAGAAGTAACTTTGCTCCTGTAGCTTCGGCCAAGTATGCAAGATTCTGGTCGTATTTTGCTCTATCAACGATATTAGCTTCAAAAGGAAACTCGTAGGAGGAACCATTTGGAGAGTTTAATCGAATAGAATGAGTCTTGTTTGTGATAAACTCATGCGGCACATTGACTACACTTGGCATCCTATTTGAATTTGGGAAGAGAGTTCGAGCTTCAGATGGTGTAGGAATCAGCTCACCACATTGAACAGGGATGCCGACCTCGGATCTCCTGTCGATTACAATTGTACGGAATCCATGCTCAGACACAACCTTGGCAACAGTGCTCCCTGCTGGACCAGCGCCAACTACTGCAACATCATATAGTTGTGTCATTTAGGAACCATCCGCTGCGTACTTAACTAATTGAACAGGCCCTATGTATTAACCCTTCTTGATGCTCCAAACAGGAAATGATTGTAACTTCACTATTTAGAAAGTAAATCGAAAGTTGCGAGCTGAAATGAGAATATGTTCGTATGTAGACATCTTTTGCTCAGAATATAAATCAATAACCGGAAGCATTTTGTCGAAGCCATTATTAGAGAGGCGGCTGCAGATAAGAGAAGTAGGGAGGAAAAGTGAGTAAACAGACCCCGATGCAGAGGCAATACCTTCAGCTGAAAAGACAGTATCCCAATTGCATATTGATGTATCAGCTGGGGGATTTCCATGAGATGTTCAATGAGGATGCTAAGATTGCAAGCAAAATCCTCGACATCGTACTAACTGCTCGGGGTGAAGGTGTAGACAAGTGGCCAATGTGTGGAGTACCGAATCACTCTGTTGACGGATACATTGCTAAACTGTTGCAAGCAGGTCATACTGTTGCCATTGCCAGACAAGTGGAAGAGGCTTCACAAGCCAAGGGGCTAGTGAAGCGGGATGTTGTTCGCTTAGTAACCCCAGGCACAGTTCTTGAGAGTACTATGTTGGATGATACAACCAACAACTACCTTGTGTCTTTGGTTCAACATGAGGACTTAGTAGGTATTGCAGCGGTTGATGTATCAACAGGTGAGTTTCTCGCTGCAGAGTTCAAAGCAGGTCTTGATAGTGAAACCACAATGAACGAGATAGGCAAATTCTCGCCTTCTGAGGTTCTCCTACCTGATTCAACATCTAAAACCAAACTTCGTTCAACACTCGATGAGATGGGAATCAGACTCACCTTTCGAAATGACACAGACTATTCTGCAAGGACAGCAGAGGAGCGCGTCAAAGAGCAGTTTGGTGTAACAACACTCGATGGTTATGGATTAAGTGACAAACGTGTGGCTCTTGGTGCAGCGGGGGCAGTAATTGCATACCTGAACGATGTTCACAAGACTGGTGCGATAACAGTGTCAGGTATTCGAACCTACAGTGTAGCGACACACATGATCGTCGATTCCACAACACAGCGAAACCTCGAACTTATCAAGAACGCAAGAGACGGTACTGCACGAGGAACGCTCCTCTCGGTTCTCTCTAAGACTGTAACTCCCATGGGCAAGCGAAAACTGAAACAGTGGATGCTGAGGCCTCTGAGAAACCTGAAGGAGATAGAGAAAAGGCAGGATGCAATAGAAGAGCTTGCAAGAGATGCCCTCAACAGAAAAGGAATATCAGATAGTCTGAGAGACCTCGGAGACCTCGAGAGAATTACTAGTAGAATCGTCTTTGGCTCAGCTAATGCTCGAGATCTTCTAGCACTCAAAAACGCTCTGGAAAAACTACCAAAAATCAAGAAATCCCTATCAGACTGCAAGAGCATGATGCTGAAAGAGTGCGCAGATTCCATTGACTCCCTCTCAGCTCTTCACAAGACGTTAAAGACAGCCATCGTTGATGACCCACCTGTTTCAGTACGTGATGGGGGAATGATACTCCATGGGTTCAGCAAAGAACTTGATGAGCTAAGAAACACGATTTCTTCTGACAAGAAATGGATTGCATCACTTCAGGCTTCTGAAAGAAGAAGAACTGGAATCAAGACACTCAAGGTTGGTTTCAACAAAGTCTTTGGTTACTACATCGAAGTAACAAGGGCAAACATTTCCTCGGTGCCTCCGGAATATGAGCGGAAACAGACCTTAGCGAATGCTGAGAGATTCATCACTCCCGAACTCAAGGAGAAAGAGTCCACAGTACTCGCAGGTGAAGAAAGGATTAACAATGTCGAGTTTGAGATCTATGAAAAACTACGTGACGAAGTGAGAGAAGTAATAGCGATTCTTCGACGGGACTCTGAGGCAGTTGCTATCACAGATGTGCTGGTATCACTTGCGGATGTTGCAGTTACAAGACGATATTCTCGACCAAAAGTGACTGATGGCACTCGTATCAAGATCACAGATGGCAGGCACGCTGCTCTTGAGGTTATACTCGGTCCGAATGAATTCGTCCCCAATGGAATAGAGATTGGAAACGGTGGGACTACCCTGATGATTGTGACCGGACCCAATATGGCGGGGAAAAGCACATACATGCGACAATGTGCAATCATTGTCCTACTTGCTCAAATGGGTTCATTCGTTCCTGCAAAGAGCGCAGAGATAGGTCTGGTTGATCGAATATTTACGAGAGTGGGGGCATTTGATGACCTGACTGCAAGGCAGAGTACATTCATGGTTGAGATGATAGAAACCGCGAACATCCTCAACAATGCTACAGAAAGAAGCCTTGTCATACTTGATGAGATTGGGAGGGGAACCTCAACCTTTGATGGAATGGCTCTTGCATGGGCAGTTGCTGAGCGTATTGTTCAGATGAAAACTCGAGCTCTGTTTGCGACACATTTCCATCAACTTACAGATATGGCAAAGCAATATCATGGTGTGAAGAACGTGCACACTCTCGCAAAGGAATCTGGAGATTCGATTATTTTTCTCCACAAGGTTGCTGATGGGGGTACAGATAGAAGCTATGGTGTTCATGTAGCTGCATTAGCAGGAGTACCAGACCAAGTCGTAAAGAGGGCGAAAGAGCTTCTTGTCAGGTTAGAGAAGGAGAACATCACTGCTGTGGATCTTTCAGATACAAACTTCGAAGACACTGAACAAGCGAGTCTTGAAGCGCTAGTAATTGATGATCCAGTGGTGGAGAGGATAAAGCACATAGATCTCGATAGAACAACTCCAATGGATGCACTCGCTGAACTGAAAGAGATTCAGGATGAGATTAAACGTCGCAGGGATTAGTACAGTACTTCGTCAATGGAAAGGGGGATATTTTACGGATATCAACAGTCTAGGGGGTATTCGTTGCATAGAAGATACGGGTTCTTGATTGCACTCATAGTCATTCTATCACCCATGTTTAGTAATTCAAAGTTAGCAGAGAATACCACAATCGTTATTGCTCAATCTGAATTTGATCCTGAAGAGTTAGTCATTCTAAATAACGCTTCAATTGAAACTGGCTTCTTCAGCACATGCCTTGAGGTCACATACACATGGAATGGAGAATTCCCTATAGTAAAGGGACTATATCGAGAAACGTGGCTTGGTTGTGGAGTGGGATTGTGGCTATCACTGGATAATCAAGCATGGATTAAAGTGGCACAGCATGTATTTGATAGTGATGAACGTCAATCCAATATGACAAAATCATTCAGCATCTGCAACTCTTTGATTCATCCATTTCCTTTTGATGTGGATAAGGGAAGAACTCTCTATGTCACCATCGAGTTCCAGGTTGGTCCTACAGGGCTTGGATATCCAGATATGATACGGTTACCTCCATTAGCAATTGTTGTCCCAGAAGACATCACTAGACTCTGGTATTTCACAATCGACTGGACACTCCCTGGAATCTTCGGAGCAATTTTCCTGGATGTGTTCGCAGTTTTTCTCATGAGCAGACATCACAGAAAGAGCTTGGAGAGAAGATTAAACAAGAGAGAAGATTAAAAACGAGCAGCTGTGACCTATGCATGCAATGAAGCCTCTTCTAACACCTTCCATTCTAGCAGCAAACTTTTCCAACCTTGAAGCGGACATCAAAGCTGCTGAAAAAGGAGGCGCGGATTATTTCCATCTTGACATCATGGATGGTCATTTTGTCCCAAACATCTCGTTTGGTCCCTGGATAGCCAGACAGATGAAAGCAATCACGGATGTGCCTATTGATGCACACCTCATGATAACCAATCCCCGTGAGTACATCCCCAAGTTCATTGATGCAGGTGTGGAACTCATCTATCCTCATGTTGAAGCAGCCTATGATGTGTACCGCACAGTCCAAATGATAACAGACCATGGTGCAAGAGCAGGAATCACACTAAATCCAGCGACTCCGGTATCTGCAGTGGAAGGAGTACTGGATCTCATCGATTCTGTTCTCTTGATGAGCGTTTGTCCCGGCTTCGGAGGGCAGAGTTTCATCCCATCAACCATGAAGAAGATCACAGACTTACGAACTCTTCTTGATAGACAGAAACCAACTGTAAGGATAGCAGTTGATGGTGGGGTTACACTAGAAAACATCGGAGCCCTTCGAAAAGCAGGTGCGGACTTCTTCATCGCGGGTTCTGCAGTGTTCAAAGCACCTAATATCGAGCAGCGAGTGCGCGATTTGAAGAAAGCTATGCAATAGATTGCTAGACCCCACGTTTTAAATCCTGCAAAAATCCTATCTGCGATTGTAAAGACCACTTTTTGGTCGAGACAGGAGAAAATTAGAGTTGAAATTCTTCATTGATACTGCTAATGTTGAGGCAATACGTAAAGCACACGAGAGGGGCATGGTTGACGGTGTGACCACCAACCCATCACTTGTTGCCAAAGAGGGTCGTGATTTCAGGACAGTAATAGATGAGATTGCATCCTTTGTCAAAGGCCCAATCAGTCTTGAGGTTGTGAGCGAGGACGCTGAGGGAATGCTGAAAGAAGCTCGTGAACTCAATGGATGGATCGACAACGCAGCTATCAAGATCCCCATGACATGGGAGGGTCTCAAGGCTGTAAAAGTCTGTGCAGATGAGGGTATCCAGACCAATGTCACGCTTGTTTTCAGTCCGAATCAAGCTCTGCTTGCTGCAAAAGCTGGGGCTTCATTCGTTTCACCGTTCATTGGAAGACTGGATGACATCGGACAGGTAGGTATGGACGTGATTGAAGCCATTGCTCAGATCTATACAAACTATGGGATCGAAACAGAGATCATTGTTGCGAGTATTCGACATCCAATCCATGTATATGAGGCAGCACTAATTGGAGCAGATATCGCGACCATCCCACCAGATGTTCTTGATAAAATGGTAAATCATCCACTCACAGATATTGGTATCAAGAAATTCTTGGATGATTGGAAGAAAGTTCCGAAAAAGTAGGTAGGAAAAAAGAGAGGGAAAGAGGGGCGATTAATGGCCCCTCTTCTTGTTCTACTTGCGTCTCTTGGCCATCACACCGAGGACAATAACCACAAGTCCAATACCTCCAAGCATGATCAACATCTCTGTTGATAGCTCAAATGGATTAATAGGGCCAGTTGGTCGTGGGGAGGTAGTTGGCGGCGTCGATGAATATAATCTATCTAACAATAATATGGTTATTACAACTATATGAAGCTATATTGGATGAAATAATAGAAAAACCCAAGTTTTGCGACCCCTGTAATGACAATATAGATATGTTATTTTGATTCAGACTTAACATGTGTGAGTCATGAAGATAGAAGCTGATCTTGTTGTCTTCAATGGGAACATAATCACAATGGACCCACAAAAACCAACTGCTACAGCTCTTGCTGTGAAGAGCTATAAGGTCCTGTATGTGGGTGAAGAGGATGAGGTTGTAGAGCTCATTCCCAATGCAAGAAGGGTCATCGATCTTGGTGGAAAGACAGTTATCCCAGGGTTTATTGACGCACATACTCACCTGACAAGTGCTGGCGTTAAAGCAGCACATGTCCAGCTCAACAAAGTCGGGTCTGTCGAAGAGGCGGTTCAATTTCTCAAGGATGCGGTCCCCAGATATCCTAAAGGAGAATGGATTCTAGGGTATAATTGGGATGAGAGTACCTGGGAGAAGAAGAGGTTTATTCAGTCGAAAGATCTAGACTCAATCAGTGATGACCACCCAATTATGGCCACACGTGTCTGTGGTCATCTAGCATCTGTCAATAGTGCTGGTCTCAAGAAACTTGGAATCAGTCTCAATCAAGTAGGTGTTCAAAAAGACAGACTTGGCAGACCAACAGGTGTTTTGAAGGATATTGATGAAGTATGGGAGAAAATTACACCTACTGCTGAGCAAATTCAGGAAGGCGTGAAGGTCGGGAATGCGATTGCTAATGAGAAGGGTATTACTACTGTCATTGACAACGCAACGAGTGGAACCTTGTGGCATATTCGAGAGATCGAAACAAAACATGAACTTTGTACTCGCATGATTGTGAACATTCCTGTAGAACAGATCGACCACATGATATCATTGGGTCTCACTTCAGGAATGGGAAGTCCCCTAGTCAGGATTGGGGGAGTGAAAATATTTACCGATGGCTCAATCGGAGCAAGAACAGCATATGTTGCGAAAGGGTATAGAGATGAACCCAATAACAAAGGTATGCTTCTCTTTCCACAGAAAGAGTTTGAGGCAGTATTGAAAAAAGCTGTAGAACACAACATCCAAACAGTGACTCACGCGATTGGAGATGAAGCCATAGAGATGGTCCTCTCTACATTTGAGAATCTTCCAGAGAAAAGTAAACTTAGGGTACAGCGGCACAGAATAGAGCATGCAGAGATGATCAACGAGTATCAGATTCGACGAGCTGTGAGCCTAGGTCTCATCCTATCGATGCAACCAAACTTTGTAGGGAGGTGGCAGCAACCTGGAGGACTTTATGAGGATAGATTCGATGAAGAAACAGTTCGCGGAATGAATATGTTCCGTGTAGCTCTTGATAATGGAGCCCGAGTCTGTTTTGGTTCTGATGGGATGCCATATGGTCCCCTATATGGAATCTGGTCTGCAACAACACATCACAACGATAGAGTCAGACTGACTGTCGAAGAAGCACTGCGGTGTTATACAATGGAGAGCGCATATTCTGTGTTTCAAGAAAATAGTCTTGGGAGCCTCAGCGTTGGGAAGAGAGCCGATTTCATTGTACTCTCTGACAATATCCTCGAAGTACCTGCAGATCAAATCATAGACATTGATGTGGAAATGACTGTAGTCGGGGGACTTGTTGAGCACTCTACATTAGGTTTGTGAGGTGTTGCAGTGGGTAAAATCAAAGTCCTAAGTGATGATTTAATCTCACTCATTTCTGCTGGAGAGGTTATCGAGAACCCATCATCAATTGTCAAAGAACTCATCGAGAATTCACTAGATGCAGGAACTGAAATGATAGACATATCTATTGAACAGGGAGGTATTGGTAAGATTGTTGTATCCGATAATGGTTCAGGCATTTCAAATGAAGACTGTGAGGTGTGTCTTCAAAGGCACTCAACAAGTAAGGTCTCTACAAAGGAGGATATTGATGCTATCTCCACATACGGATTTAGAGGCGAAGCCCTCGCAAGTATTGCAGCAGTAGCAGACATCAGAATAACAACCCAGACAAAGGAGGAAGAGGTTGGAACACTGATAGTGTCACGGGTTGGAGAAACCCCAAAGATTACCGATTCTTCAAGACCGATAGGTACAACCGTTGAGGTCAGCGATCTATTCGAGAAGATGCCAGCGAGACGAAAGCACCTTAGAAATCCAAAGGTTGAGGGGCAAAGAATTGTAGAAGTTGTAATGAAGCATGCGGTCATTAGAACAGATATTGGTTTCAGATTAATCAGAGATGAAAATGTGGTGATTGATTGTCCCCCAATGCAAAGTGCTATTGACAGGATAGCGTACCTCTGGGGAAGTGACATAGCTAAGGGACTGGTTGAGATTTATTATACCGAAGAAGATGTATGGGTCCAGGGATTTGCAGCAATGCCCCCAATTTCTAGAGGAAATAGGTCTCGCGAATATTTCGCTGTTATGAGGAGACCTGTAACAGATGAACAGCTTAGCTACGCGGTGGAGTCTGCATATTCAACGATGCTTATGAAAGGTCAATATCCAGTATGCTCGTTGGATATTGCGATGAAATTGGCAAATGTCGATGTGAATGTTCATCCAACCAAGCGAGAAGTGAGAATTCTTGATCTCGAGAAAGTGAGTTCCATAATCACAAAGGCAGTAAGAGATGCTCTTGGGGCGGATAAGCAGCAGGTCGAAAGCCAGTCGTTGGGAACATTTCTCGATGAGGACCCTTCAGTCGGTGCAGACTTAGATGACGAACGAGTACAATCAGCCCCTAGAGCGGGCCTTAGAACAGTTCCATTAGTCGAACAAACTAACCTTGAACCACTTCCCGACATTGGTGAAGATGAAGAGCCTGTGAATCTACTTGGTGGGGTGTTCAGGATAGTTGGACAGATCCACCAGCTCTACATACTTCTTGAGGATGCAGAAGGCCTCTTGATCATTGATCAGCATGCAGCCCATGAAAGGGTTCTCTACGAAGAATTGAGAAAGGAAGTAAATGAGAATAGAGTCGCAGTTCAAGAGTTGCTTCAGCCATTCATTCTAAGCCTTGGTTCTAAAGATGCTGAACAGATTCTTGATTTCGCAGAAACACTCGAAGAACTTGGATTTTCAATCTCCAGTTTTGGTGGGAATGAGATATCTATTTCTACTATTCCAGAGATATTTGGAAGAGTCGTATCTGAAAACGAACTCATCTCGCTCCTTGATCAAATAGCCACCGTTGGGATTTCAGAAGCCAAAGACACATTCATGGACGAGCTTGTAAAGCTTACAGCCTGTCATTCTGCAATAAGGTCTGGACAGATATTGAATGTAGATGAGATTCGGAGCCTGATTGAGGACTTCTCAAAAACGCAAGGTAAGTATACGTGCTGTCATGGCAGACCTTCAATGATTCGAATAAAGAAAGACAATCTCGATAGGGCAGTTGGCAGACTAGGCCATGATGCTATTCAACGGTTTAAAAAACGTCACAGAATAGAATAACAAAAAGAAAGGAAAGGGAAGTCCTCAGACTTCCCGAATGGAATTATTTCTTCTTCTTTGTGGTCTTCTTAGCGGATTTCTTCGCAGGAGCGGAGCCACCCCCTCGTCGACGCGAAACTAACACTCCAATCACAATAATAACAACCACAATTGCACCGATGAGAAGTAGTGTCATTGGATCAAGGTTGAAAGGTAAACCACCACCTGGACTCATCATGAAAACAATCTCATTTTGCCAGAGTTCAACCGCATCTTCGTAAGTTGAGTCATCCTCATCACTACCAAAGTTGTCAATTAGAAAGGCATTGACGAGAGTCTGTTTATCAGGACTTACAACGATAGCAGCTTTTCCATCTTGAACATCAGCAGTTGTACCAGCGAGTGCAATGTATCCAGCCTTAACTGTTACAGCGTCACCATCATCACCAAAGGGCCCCGTAGATGTGTAGTTATACATACTATGGTCATTTGGCTCTGTGAAGATAGGATGAGTTGTATCCCAGATATACATTGACGGATCACCAGAGAGGGTTGATGCATATTCCACACCCAACTTTGACCAGAGAGGATGCGTTGATACATCATCAAAATTCCAGTATGTCATGAGTAGCCTTCCACCGTCATCTACGAAAGCATAGAGTTCATCCAGTCTTAGTAGTTCCGTGGCGAAATTAACACAATTGTAGATTAGTAGGTCCCACTCCTTAGAATCAATGAAGTCCTGTAAATATGTACGGTCCGAAAAGAATTGATATGAAAGTCCTAAATCCCTCAAAGCCTTACAGACCGCATCATTCCATCCTAGATAATCAGAGTAAACAAGAATCTCAGCATCTCTTGCTGTCAACCAGTTCAGAACATTGTTCGCAAAAAGCCTATTGTTAGTTAGACCCAGTACTCCGTCATCAAAGATATTCATGTCTGCTGATAGGATTGCCCTACCCGTACCATACTCTTGACCAGCAACCACTGGATGAGTTCCATCGAACCAGATAGTAGTGGCATTCCCAAGTACGCTTAGATAGTTACGTGGACCCAAGGTCAATCCTGTGCAACCCTCAAGGGTGACATGTGTACCTGGAGTCATTACTGCAGTGGGTAATTCGTTAGTTGTACCAAGGCTCATATCGAAATTCTGTAACACCATATTGAGAGTTTCGTCACCGTAGTCATTTGGAAAGCCTAATCCGGTTCTATCACCTAAGACCAGAAGACTACCCCCTCCGCTAACCCATTCGTCTATGACAGCACCTTCAGCTGATGTATAGTTTATGTCTGGCCAAGCCATGATGAAGACATCATAAGGTGCCAGTCGAGCAGCAGTGATATTCCCTGCAGAAGATGGATACAACTTATCAAAGGTGTATGAATGATTTACTGCAAGGTTTCTGAATTGTTCAAAAATATGGGGCGCGAAATTGACCGTTACGTATTCAGTATCCCAACTATCAATTCCAATACGTGGCTGATGAGTATAGTCAAATGCAATGCGACCTTTCGGTTGAGGGATTAGCCACTCAACGGAGTCAACGATTATACTCTGTAAATCTGCTCCGATTGATGATCCATCACCAGGAAGATGTACAACACGGCCACCTTTGTAATAACTATCAAGAGCAAATGCCGAAACATGGTTTGGTGTTGATGCATTTGCAAGTAGTGTTGTGAAGTAGCTAGAGAGATCAGACGAATCCAGAGACGCTTGTGCAACTACTGCCCAGTTGCCAACACTCTGAGTAAAGGTATCATTAACATGGAAATCGTTCATAGTTGGATGACGAGCAGTTACATTGAGAACATCTGAAACACGATAATCCCAAGAACCCGGACGAGGATCCAAAGCATATCCAGGGTAGATTATTTCCTCATACCAAAGAAAACTCATTGCTCCGTTAAATGAAAGCAGACCTCCGCCACCCAACCAGAATTCCTTAACGAGTTTGGAAATACTAGGTCGGGGAACATTGTTCACCAAAATGAAGACATCGTAATCATCAGTATTCAATTCATGATTGAGTATGTCTTCTTCTGTAAGTGCATCAACGGTATGTCCTGCTCCTTCAAGAAGGGTTGTAATTTCAGCA